>NZ_JBEYFC010000023.1:0-35971 GCF_040634175.1 Streptomyces sp. NPDC007162 | reverse complement strand
GGGTCGTGCAGCGCAGCCCCAGGGCGCCGCCGAGGCAGGCCAGGGGAGGGACAGGAGATAGGTCGGCTGGTCTCCCACCAGGACTTGAAGGAGTGGAACCGCAGAGAGGGAGAACCGCCACCTGCTCATCTGGCTCGCCTGCAAGGCCGCGTTTCCCAGATCAAGAGCCGGGCCTCAGGAACCATCGACTTCGGTCGGGGCATCCAAGCATTCACCGTGCCAAGCCGGGCCGGGCTGGTGCGTGGCGTGCATGAGAACTGGCCTGTTACCGCACTGATCGCCTTCCGCTACGACGGTCCCGAGGCGTGGGCGGTCGAACTCGGTCAGCCTTGATCCGGATGACCCAAGATCCGGCTGCTCAGCCCGAGATAGGCGAAAGTAGCGCAAGAGGCTTGACCGACATCAACGCAGGGAAGCGTCCACGATGCCGCCGCAGGCTCCGCACGGACTACGTCGACACGCTTCGACGCCGAACTGCGGACAACGCACAGAACCGCCGATTGGTTACTGCCCGAGAGCTGGGCCCCTTGGGAGCCATCCGGGAGCCGACCCGCTCCCCAAACCCCTTCGAATCCGCCCGAGACCGCCACAGCCCAACGCTCTGACCAGGTAGAACAGCGTCTACGCTGGCAAGATCACCACCCGAACCTCATTCGGGACGAAGAGGTCGTGGGTTCAAATCCCGCCACCCCGACGCCGTAGTAGCAGGTCAGGGGCCTGGTCCATCAAGTGGATCAGGCCCCTGACTGGTTCCCGGAGATCGTTTGGATCTCAACGGCCACGAGGATCACGGCACATGGCGGTCCGTCACTCAACTGCGGCTCTGCCGTACGGTCCAAGTGAGCGGACACTCAGCCGAACAGACTCCGCACCCGGATCGTCTCCACACGTCGCCACGTGCCGTCGGACAGGAGCAGCAAGTCGTGCTCCGTTCGACACCGCCGGACGTGGACGGCCGTTGGTTTCACGGCCCGCGGCCGGGCGGTGTTCGCCGATGGCAGCCGGTCGCCGCATCGGGCACGCGCGGCCCGTCGGCCGGCAAGGCTGTGCTTGCTCATCGCCACTCCGTCCGTCCGCAGACCGCCGTTCCGCGCCCAGGCCGGGGCGGCGGCGTATTCCAGCATCACTCCCGGGGCGCCTCGTCCAGTGGGGCCGAACGGCACCCACCTAGGACCGCGCGGCCCCTACCGGACGCATCAGCGGCGGACGACGGTGAGACGTACGACGATTTCGGAGCGGAGGGCCGCCATGCGGACACCGCGTCTTCCCGGCCGTCGGCACAGGTCCGGCCCGCCCGACACGCGGGCCCGGCACACGGGCGACGGTGATCCGGGCGCACTGGAGCGGCCGGTGGACCGGCTGGAGCGCAAGCTGCGGATCTTCCTGACCGTCATCGCGCTTGTGGCCGTGCCGCTCGGGGCGTGGTGCGTCGGGCACGCGGTGTACAGCCACTACACGCTGGCTCGGCAGACGCGGCTGGCGCAACTGCACCCGGTGACGGCAAGCCTGCTGACGGAGGCGCGGTCGCGCCGCGACCGCCCCGGTGCGCAGTCCGGTTTTCATGCGCTCGTGACCGTGTGGCTGGATGCGAGCGGTGACATCACCGCACCGCCCCGGAGCCGTGACTTCGCGTCGACCGCTGGTGTGGCAATGGGGTGCGCGAGCGCCTTCGGCGCTGCGGCCACCGCCTGCGGCCTGCGGTGGGCCCTCGGTAAGAGCCTCGACCGGCGCCGCCTCGCGCAGTGGGCCCGCGAATGGGAACGCGTGGAGCCCGGCTGGGGGGCGCTACACGCGCTGACACACGGAGCTGGCTGACACACGGAGCTCTTTCACGTCCGGGTGGGAACGGCGATGACCGGGCATCGGGCGTAGTGCAGCACGCCCTGGCTGACCGAGCCCAGGAGCATGCCGGTGAAGCCGCCGCGGCCCCGGGTGCCCACCACCAGGCCCAGCGCGTGTGCCGACGCGTCGGCGAGCGCCTGCACCGGATGGCCGACGACCAGCTCGTGCCGGAGTTCCACCTCCGGATAGCGGTCCCGGCGGCCGGCCACCGTCTCGGAGAGCAGCCGACGGCACTCCTGCTGGGGCTCGTACTCGTCGAAGATCCGCAGGGGGCCGGGCTGCCACACGTACAGCGCCCGCACCTCGGCACCGCGCAGCGCGGCCTCCTGGAAGGCCAGGTCGACCGCCGCCGCCGAGTGCTCGCTGCCGTCGACGCCGACCACGTAGTAGGCGGGCTCCTGGGTGACGTGCTCCGGTTCCGGTACGACGACCACGGGACAGCGGGCGTGCGCCATGACGGGCAGGGCGACCGAGGCGGAACCGAACGCTTCCCTGGCCCGGCCCAGGTGGCGCGACCCCAGCACGACGGCCGTGGCGTCGCGGCTCTGTTCCCCCAGCACCCACCCCGGCTCCCCCTCCGCGAGCACGGCGTCCGCCTCGATGCCGGGATGCCTGGCCGCGACGAAATCCACCACCTCCGCGAGGAGTTGTTTCCCGTTGCGGTGCAGTTCCTCGTTCCACTCCTCCCAGGACGGTGGGACCGTCCCTCCCCGGTGGCCCCGGGTCGGCACACCCTCGGCGTGGACCGCGCGCAGCGGAACGTGCCGCCGTGCCGCTTCGTCGGCCGCCCAGACCAGTGCCATCCGATGGGCCGGGTCGGCATCGACACCGACCACCACGGGTCGGCGGTCGCTCGGTGCGGGAGCAGTCATGGTGCTCGCCTCCTCGCTGCGGTGGCGTGGTGGGTGCCCCGCGCTCTCATGCAAGTCCCGGCTGGTACGAGCTGCCAGGGGCCATTGGTCCCGGGGCCGCAACCGGTCGGCCCGTCCAAGGCGGCCGGGATCACGCGGAGGGCCGTGGTCGCTTCGTGGTGTGCCGACGGCAAAGGGACCTCAGGGACCCGGATCTGGGCTGTTCGGCCCCAGCCGGGGCGGCCCCGGCGGGCTGGACTGGAGGTGTCGGCACACACGACGACCGTCGAGGAGGTACGGCGATGGCCACACTGACACGCAGGCAGAGGTTCCCGTTCCCGGACATGCCGGACTGGTTCGAGACCTTTCCCAGCAGGCTGACGATGCCCGCGGTCCGGATCGAGGACTACACGGAGGGCGGCCGCTATGTCATGCGCGCCGAACTACCGGGTATGTCCGCGGACGACATCGACGTCGTCATCGGCGACGGAGTGCTGACGGTCGAGGCCGAACGCACCGAACGGGACGTCGACAAGAGCCACAGCGAGATCCGGTACGGCGCGATGAGCCGGAGCGTGACCCTGCCGTCCGGCGCCGACGAGGAAGACGTCAGGGCCGACTACACCGACGGCATGCTGACCATCAGCGTGGGTCTGGGGGCCGAGAAGCCCGAGGCCAAGCACATCGAGGTCCAGCACGGTGGCTGACGTGCCACGTTTCCCTTTCCGGCGGGCCCCGCGCGGGCCCGCCGTCCGCTGTGGATCCGGTCCCGGTCAGCGGGCGCCGCGTGCGGCGGCCCAGCGGCGTCGTACCGCCTCCTCGTGCTCGCCTTCTTCCAGGGCCAGTTCCACCGCCGCGAGTTCGTCCCGCAGCCGGGGGATCCAGTGCCGGCGCAGGGCACGGACCCGCTGCCGGGTGCGTACCGCTTCGGCGGCGAGCAGGTCCGCCGCGGCTCGGTGGACGGCGTGCTCCGCGGCGGCGCGAACCGCCACGCGGTACGCCCTCTCGGCGTACGCGAGCGCCGTGTTGGGCGGGACCGGCTCCTCGGGTGAACGCACGGGGTCCGTCCAGGACACGGCGGCGGGATGCCGTACGCCCATGAGCGCGGCCCACGTGACGTCGGCTCCGGCCCGGTCCGTCGGCACCGCCTCGGCGAGCGCCGCCTCACCGCCCAGCAGCACCCCCCGCACCAGCCAGGTGTCCGCCTCGGCCAGCTTCTGCCGCCAGAGCTCGCCGGCCTCCCGGGCCGCCCGGCGTACGGTCCGCTCCCGGTCGAGCAGCAGCCGGAGCTTGCGTTCGAGCAGGTCAGCGCCGCGCAGCGCGATGGTGAGGCTGCGGCGCAGTCGCAGCCGTCCGGCCCGGCCCGCCGGTACCCGGCTGCCGTGCGCGCTCACGGTGTGTCCTGACGCGGGGCGAGGTGAGCGTCGAGCAGCTTGGCCGGGATCATGCCGAGCTGGCCGCGGGGCAGCGTCAGCAGGACGTCCCAGGCCCGGTCCAGGGAGTCGTCCAGTGCGCGGTTCTCGTCCGTGCCCTGGGCGAGGAACCGCTGCCGGAAGGCGTCTTCCAGGTCCAGGTGGCGCAGGTCGACGGGGCTGAGCGCGGGCCGGCCGATCAGGTCGGCGAGTTCCCGCACCTGCCGGGCCCGAGTCAGCGCGGCGAGCAGCTGCGCGGCCACGTCCGGATGGTCGGCGCGGGTCCGCCCCTCTCCGGCACCGTGGCGCATCAGCCGGGACAGCGAGGCGAGCGGGTCGACGGGCGGATACGTTCCGGCCGCGTACACCTCGGCGGAGAGCACGATCTGGCCCTCCGTGATGTAGCCGGTGAGGTCGGGGACGGGGTGGGTGATGTCGCCCGCCGGCATGGTGAGCACCGGCACGACGGTCACCGACCCCGGCCGGCCCCGGATCCGGCCGCAGCGCTCGTAGAGGGAGGCGAGGTCGCTGTAGAGGTAGCCGGGGTAGGCCCGACGGGCGGGGATCTCACCCCGTGCGGCCGACACCTCGCGCAGCGCCTCGGAATAGGCCGTCATGTCCGCCATCACCACCAGGACATGCCTGCCCCCGGCGAATGCCAGATGCTCGGCGACCGTCAGGGCGAGCCGCGGGGTCAGCAGCCGTTCGATGACCGGGTCGTCGGCGGTGTTGAGCAGCAGGACCAGCTCCCGGGCCGCCGACCGCTCCGCCAGCCCGGCGCGGACGAACGCGGCGTCGGCGTGGGTGAGCCCCATGCCGGCGAACACCACGGCGAACGCCTCGCCGCCGCAGGTCGCCTGGGCCGCGATCTGCACCGCGAGCTCCAGGTGCGGGAGCCCGGCCGCGGAGAACACCGGGAGCTTCTGGCCCCGTACCAGGGTGGTGAGGACGTCCACGGCACTCACGCCGGTCAGCACCGGCTCGTTCGGCGGTTCCCGGCGCACCGGGTTGATCGGCGCGCCGCCCACCGCGGCGTGGGTGGCGCCCAGCACCGGCGGGCCGCCGTCGGCCGGTTCGCCCCGCCCGTTGCACACCCGGCCGAGCCACCCGGGGCCGACGGGGATGCGCAGGGGCGAGCCGGAGAAGGCGACGCGGGTGCCGCCGCGGTCCATGCCGGCGGTGTCCTCCAGGACCTGCACCACGGCGAGGTCCCGGTCCACTTCCAGTACCAGGCCGTGCCGTCGGTCCCCCGAGTCGAGGGTGATCGTGGCGGACTCGTCCCAGCCGACCCCGCGCACGCCCTCCACCACGACCAGCGGACCGCGCAGTTCCCGTACGCCGGTGTACTCGACGTCCACGGGGTCGGCGAGGCCTCCAGGGTCCACGGGAAAGCTCATCCCGCCGCCTCCGCGAGCCGGGCCAGCACCGTGTCGCGCGCAGCGGTCACCGGCGCGGTCTCCGCGGGACCGGCGTCCTCGCGGGCCCGCAGCAACGGGGTGAAGTCGACCGCCTCGACCGCGTCCGCCGGGGTACCGGAGTCGATCAGTTCCAGACAGCGGTCGACCACCGTCAAGGTGGCCGCCACCAGCGCCGCCGTCTTCTCCGGCGTGCTGTAGGCGTCCGCCGGGGACAGCGCGCTCTGCTGGATCACAGCCTCGCGCAGCAGCCGCCCGGCGAGCACACTGATCCGCTCGCGCGGTGGCAGGGCCGTGATGCCGACCAGTTCGACCAGGTCGGCCAGCCGGTCCGCCTCAGCGAGCAGTCGCGCGACCCGCCCCCGCCGGTGCGCCCAGTCCGGGTCCCCGGCGCGCACGTGAGCGGCGGCCAGGGCGGAAGCGTCCCGGGAGAAGGAGTCCACCCAGGAGACGGCCGGATAGTGGCGGGCGTAGGCGAGGTCGCGGTCCAGGCTCCACAGGCACCGTACGAACCGTTCGGTGTGCGCGGTGACCGGCTCGGTGCGGTCGCCGCCCGGCGGGGAGACGGCGCCGAGCACCGTGACCGACCCGGTGGTGCCGCCGAGGGTGCGTACGGCCGCGGCCCGCTCGTAGAAAGCGGCCAGTTGGGAGGCCAGGTTCGCCGGATAGCCCTCCTCGGCGGGGAGTTCGCCCATCCGCGAGGCGAACTCCCGCAGTGCCTCCGCCCAACGGGACGTCGAGTCGGCGATGACGACGACGTCCAGGCCCATGTCGCGGAAGTACTCGGCGACCGTGGCCCCCGTGTGCACACTCGCCTCCCTGGCCATCATCGGCATGTTGGAGGTGTTCGCGATCGTCACCGTGCGCTCCGACAGCCGGCCCCCGGTGCGCGGGTCGGACAGCTCCGCCAGCTCCTCGATGACGTCGGCCATCTCGTTGCCGCGCTCCCCGCAGCCGACGTAGACGATGACGTCGGCGTCGCACCACTTGGCGATCTGCTGGAGCAGCATGGTCTTGCCGGTACCGAAGCCGCCGGGCACGGCGACCGTGCTGCCTCTGGCCACCGGAAAGAGCAGGTCGACGGCGCGCTGACCGGTGTGCAGCGGCAGCTCGCCGGGCAGCCGCCCCGCGACCGGGCGTGGCCTGCGCACCGGCCAGGTCTGCGCCATGCGCACCTCGTTCCCGTCCACGGCGGCCAGCACGGCGTCCGCGGCGTACTCGCCCGCCCTCGCGACGGCGCTCGCCGCGCCCGACAGGCCGGGCGGAACGAGCAGCCGCAGGGGTACGGTCGCGCCGATCTCGCCGAGGACGTCACCTGCCGCGACCCGGGTGCCCTCGGCCACCCGCGGCGTGTACGGCCAGGTACGTCCGTCCGGCGCGCCGCCCGGTCCGCCGGTGAGCAGCAGGTCACCGGCGCCGGACAGGGGGCGCAGCAGGCCGTCGAAGACACCCCCGAGCAACCCGGGTCCCAGCCGCACCCACAGCGGGTGGCCCTGCGGTACGGCGGGATGCCCGGGTGCCAGACCACCCGTGTACTCGTACGCCTGGACGGTGGCCGTGTCCTCTCGGACGGCGACGACTTCACCCGGCAGCCGAGCGGTTCCCAGCAGCACCAGGTCGTGCATGGCCACGGACATCGGGCACTCCATCTGCACCAGAGGCCCGGCGACCCGCAGGATCCGTGAGGACGTGACGGTCATGGCTCGCCCCAGAGGCTCTCGATCCGGGAGCCCAGGCGTTCCACAGCGCGGTCCGCGAGAGCGTCCGCGGAGAGGTCGAGGTGGCGTCCTGGCACGTCTGCGGTGACTCCACCGCCCGCTACGGCCGTGACCCGCGCGTCCGCGCCGAGCAGCGCCCTGGCCGTCCGGGCGAGACGGTCATCCGCGACGGGGGCTCCGGTCGGCGCTCGCCGTGCACCGGAACGGGCCGCGGCCCCGGCGCCGGCCGCCGATCCCAGCCCCGCCCGGTCCGTCTCCCCGCGACTGCCGGAAGGCACCGCACTGCCGGACGGCACCCGCCCACCCCCGGCCCGCACACCCGCGTCAGTCCCCGCGCGGACCACCGCTTCCCGACCCGCCCGGTCCGTCCCCCCAGGGCTGCCGGCAGGTACCGCACTGCCGGACGGCGCCCGCCCACCCGCGTCAGCCCCGGCGCGGACCGCCGCTTCCCGACCCGCCCGGTCCGTCCCCCCAGGGCTGCCGGGAGGCACCGCACTGCCGGACGACGCCCGCCCACCCGCGTCAGCCCCGGCGCGGACCACCGGTTCCCGGCCCGCCCGGTCCGTCTCCCCGCGTCCGTCGGGCGGTACCGCGCTCTCGGCCAGCGCGCGCCGTATCCCGGCCCGCACCCCCGCCCGCAGGTCCGCGTAGACCTCGGCTCGGGCCGCCAGTTCCCGGCTCCAGGCGTCCTCGGCGGCGCGCACCCGCTCCCGGGCGGCTGCCGCGCGTCCGTCAGCGACGCCCAGCTCCCGTGCCCGGGCCAGTATCCGCTCGGCCTCGGCGCGCGCGGCGCGCAGGGTCTGCGCCGCATCCGCACGCGCCCGCTCCACGGCCGCCTCGGCGTCGGCCCGGGCCGCCCGCAGCAGTTCGGCGCGTACCGGGTCCAGCTCGTCCACCGCCGTCATCGGGGCATCACCACCGTCAGCGGCCTCGCCTGATCCGGCCCCGGCTCCGTGGCCTCGGCGCCGAGGATCTCGGCGGCCGACGCGGTCAGGATCACCAGGGCGACGGTGCCCGGGAGTTCCCGCCAGGCGCGACGGACGGCGTCCGGATCGTCCGCCACCAGTACCTCGACCCCGGCCAGGGCCAGCCCGCCCACGCTCGTCCGGGCCCCGATGGCAGCCGCCGTCCCCATGGTCAGGCCTTTCCGATCAGCAGGATCGCGACCACCAGCCCGTACACCGCGATGCCCTCCGCCAGACCCACGATCACCATGGCCCGGCCGAACATCTCCGGGCGCTCGCTCAGCGCGGCGAGCGCGGCGGCCCCCGTGTAGGCGACCGCGATGGCGGCGCCGATCGACGCTCCGGCCACCGCGATGGCCGCCCCGATCAGCGCGGAGCCGTTGACGCCCCCACCCCCGGCCGCGGCCTGTGCGGATGCCTGCGCCGGGCCCGAGAGCGCCGTCGCCAGGACGGCGAACGCGCCCGCCAGCAGAACCAGGTTCGTCACCAGAAGCCAGCGGAACGCGCACCAGGTCCGGCGCCGCCGCAAGAGCCGTACGGCACCGAGCACCGCCGCCAGGACCGGCAGCACGATCAGCCAGGCGAGCATGTGATCACCTTCGTAGGAGCGCGTCGGCAGGCTCCGCCGCGGGAACGTGCCAGGGACGGAACGGACGGCCCTCCGCCTCGAAGAGCCGGGAGAAGATCTCGTAGAACTCCAGCCGCAGTGCTTGCACCCCGGCCACCAGTGCCTCCAGGCCGAAGGACAGGGCCGTCCCGGCGGTGAACAGCAGGACCGCGCCCGCCCACCAGACCGGACCGCGCGCCGCCAGGGCCGTGCTGCCGCGCCACACCAGGTCGGCGAGCGCGGCGTGGGTGAGGCCGAAGGCCGTGAGCCGGGCGAAGGACAGGGTGTTGGTGCCGGTGCGTACGACGACGTCGAAGAGCCGTACCCCCGTCTCCGCGAGCCCGGCGCCGCCGCCCGCCGTGGCCCGGAACAGACCAAAGGCCACCAGCGCCAGCCCGGCGAGCGCGACCGCGGCTCCGGCCACGGCGGCCGACGGCACGTGCAGGGCCAGCCCTGCCGCCGCCAGTGCGAGCCCCAGGTAGAACAGCAGCCCGGCCACGCCGGACGCCGCGTACAGCCCCGCCGCCCAGCCGCCCTCCCGCACCCGGTTCACCGCGCCCGCGGCATGCGCGAGGGTCAGCAGCCCGGCCCCGAACACCACCGCCGCCGCCAGCAGTCGGGCCGGGCTCCGCAGGGGTGCCAGCCACAGCACCGGGAGCAGACCCGTCGGCCCGAAGAACTCCCCGTAGGCGGCGCCCGCCAGCATCGCGGCCAGCCCGGCGCCCGCGAGGAACGGCCACAGGCGGTGCAGCGGGGCGAGCCGCCGGGGCCGTCCGGAGCGCAGGGCCAGCGCGCCGAGGACCAGCAGGGCCCCGTGCCCGACGTCACCGAACATGATGCCGAACATGACGACATAGGCGAGGCCCGCCGGCCACGACGGGTCGAGGTCCGCGTACGACGGTGTGCCGTACGTCGTCACCAGAGGCGTGAACGAGACCTTCCCGGCGGTGCGCAGCAGCGTCGGCGGACCGGTGCCGCGCGGCGACGGCAGCGGCAGCAGCGCGCCGCCCGCCGCCGCCAGCCGCTCGGCGACCCGGGGCACCTCGGCCGCCGGGCACCACCCGGCGAGCGCCGACACCTCGCCCTGCCCTACGGCGCCCTCCGCGCGTTCCTCCAGTTCTGCCTCGCCGGCCAGCAGGCTCGTCTCCCGCCGGTCTTCGAGCCGGTCCAGGTCGGGTGCGGAGACGGCCAGGACGGCCCGGCCGGCGCCTACCGTGGCACCGCGCCCCTGAAGTCGCCGCAGCCGCAGTGCCGCGGGCCCCGGGGCCCTCTCCTCGACGCGGTCCAGCTCCACACAGCCCGCTTCGGCGATCCTGACCAGCGCGTCCCGCAGCGCCGCCCGGGGCACGACCACCGCCACGCGGCGCATCCGGACGGGTGTCATCCCCTCAGGCCAGGGCATCGAACGCCTCCCCGAGCCGCCCGCCCCGGGCCGCCGACTCCAGGGCCGCACGCACCCGCCAGGCGTCCACGGAGAGCACGGCGACCGCGCCGACGACCACGCCGGGCCCGTGCCGGCCGTCGCGCAGGAGAGCGGCACCGTCGTCCCGCACCGTGCGCCACCAGCGGATCTCCGCCCGCCACAGTCCCCCCGGTTCCTCGACACCGGCCAGGAGCCGCCGGGCCGGCGCCGGAAGACCCTCGCGGAACTCCTGGTACGAGGCGGCGGCCGACGCCCGTCCCCCCAGCAGTCGGGCCGCGTCCCGCCGTACCGGCTCCGGCAGGGAGCGGCCGTGCACGAACAGTTCACGCGCCGTCAGCAGGGCCGCGCGGGCGACGGCCCAGTCGCGCGCCTGCGGCACGGCCAGGGCGGTGCGCCGCGCGGCGGCCATCCGCATACCCGTGGTCAGTGCCCACGGCGTGTCGCCGCCCGGATCGCCCCACGGGGAGGCGGCGAGCGCGGCACGCAGTTCCGCGGGGGTCGCCGCCCGGTCAAGGCGCCGCCAGACAGTCTCCAGCGCTCCGAGCCGGTACGGCGGGACGCGGTCCTGCTGCTCGGGCGACAGCCGGGCGACCACGTTGGCGACCTCGAACCCCGAGACGAGCGGGACGAGCAGCCGGGCCCCACCCCGCGGCAGCCAGCCCGCCAGCACCCTCAGATGCCACAACAGCGTCGCGGACACCGCGCGTTGCGCCTCGGGCAGCCCGGCCGCCTCCCGCGTGTACCTGACGTACGGCGTCCCGCCGAGCCGCCGCAGCGCCTCGTCGAGCGAAGGACACACCGCGATCTCCCGCGCCCCGACAGCACCCGGACA
Organism: Streptomyces sp. NPDC007162; assembly: GCF_040634175.1. Classification (NCBI taxonomy): domain Bacteria; kingdom Bacillati; phylum Actinomycetota; class Actinomycetes; order Kitasatosporales; family Streptomycetaceae; genus Streptomyces; species Streptomyces sp. NPDC007162. The sequence goes on along the minus strand of NZ_JBEYFC010000023.1, from coordinate 24,906 downwards.
CCGGACGGCCAGGGCCCGGGCCCGGACCGCTCCGGCCACCCACCCGGCGCTCACGGCGCGCCCCTACCGGCAGCCGGCCGCAGCGCCTGCGCCACCGCGTCATCCACCAGCGAGGGCAGCCCGGCCCGAGCACGCTCGCGCACCACGTCCGCGGCCTGGTCACCGGCGAGGCGCACGGCCTCCGTCTCCCGCAGGGCGTCCCGTACGACGGGTTCGGCGGCTTGACTGCGTACCTGAGGAGCCTGCTCCCGGGCGGCCGCCACGATGCCCTCGGCCTCTTGTCCGGCGTCCCGCCGGATCGTCTCGGCGGCCTCTTGCCCAGCTGCCCGGATCCGGGCGGCTTCCTGCTGGACGGCCGTCAGCCGGTCCAGGGCGGGTGCCAGTTCCGCGGCGCGTTCCGCCGCCCGGTCGGGGGGCACACCCGTGACGGCCGCCCCCGGCGTCCCGGTCGGACGGAACCGTTCCAGGAAGTCCCGCAGGCTCATCTCCCGGCCTCCTGCCGGTCGGCTGCCCCTTCAGTGTCACCGTCCTCGCCCGCACCCGCATCGGATAGGGCCGTCACGTCGTTCCATCAGGGCCGTTCGGCACTGGACGGCCGACGGCGGAACGGAAGACTGGAACGGAACGGTGTGCAACCCGAGGTCTCTGGAGGTCGCCGTGACCCAGCACGAGAGCTTCTCCACGGGGGCCGACGCACGGCGGTCCACGCCCGTCCGGCCCTGGAGCCCCAGCGAAGGTGTCCGCCAGGACCTGCTGGTCCGCTACCTGGGTGCCGTGGCCACCGCGGCGGCCGAACAGGCCGGGCCGGAGGAACAGCCGCCGCCCGCCCCGGTGAGCGCGCCCCGCGCATCGGCGACCGGCTCCGGGACACCGCTGGTGCGGGACGTGATGGAGGTGCCCGCTGCCTGGCTGCGCGAGGACCTGCCGTACCGGGAGATCGCCCGGCTGCTCGCGCGCGAGCACGTGGGTGCGCTGCCGGTCGTGGACGCGGACGACCGCGTGGTGGGTGTCGTCTCCGAGTCGGACCTGCTGGCGAAGGTGGCCGTCGAGGCTTCCGGCCATCGTCCCGGTCCGGTCGGCCGACTGTGGGAGCACCGGCTGCGCGGCAGGGCCCAGGGCGAGTCGGCGGCCGACCTGATGACCAGCCCCGCGATCACCGTGCTGCCCGGCGCCACCGTCGCGGAGGCCGCCTGGCTCGCCGCCCTGTCCCGGCTGAAGCGGATCCCGGTCACCGACCACGAGGGCCGGCTGGTCGGCGCCGTCGGCCGCGACACGCTGCTGCAGACTCTGATCAGGGACGACGCCGGGATACGGGCGGAGGTCGAGGACAGGATCCGCACCGTCTGCGCCCCGGGCGACCGCACGACCGTCGAGGTGACCGTGCACGACGGCATCGTGGAACTGTCGGGACAGGTACCGGCCGCGACCGGAGACCGGCTGCTGGCCGAGACCGAGGCGATCGCCGACGTGGTCGAGGTGAAGAACCTCCTCACCCTCGCCTGATCCCGACGGCTGCGCGAACCGAGGCGGGGGCTCGTCCAGCCGGACGTCAGGTTCCGGGACGTGCTCGAACTCGACTCGCTCGTACGCTCGGACAGCCGCTCCACGGATGCCACGCGCTGCCCGGTCGGCAGGTCCGAGGACGCGGCCGGTTCCGCGCCGTGAGGCCCCGGAGCCGTGAGGCCCCGGAGACACCGGCAGGCGGACGCGGACTCAGGAACCGGACGGCGACGGACGCGCTGCGGGAGGCCGTGCGGGACCACCCCGGCGTCGAGGTCCGTCGGCAGGCCGTCGAGGGCCCCGCCCATCGCGTCCTGCTGAAGGCGTCGGCCGGGGCCGACCTGATCGTCGTCGGCGCCCGGCGGCGCCAGGGGCACTTCGGGCTCCAGCTCGGCAGGGTCGCCCACACCCTGTCGCACCACGCACAGTGCCCGGTGGCCGTCGTCCCGCATCCGAGCTGAGGCGGACCGGGGAGTGCGGCTGCCGACCCGCGTACGGCCGGGGCGGCGTCTTCCGGGTTCCACCCGGGGCGGCTCCGACCGGCTCCGGTTCGCGGATGATCGGCGCCCGGCGCTCGGCAGGGTCATCCCGGTGGCGAACAGCCGCCGGACGGCCAGGTCGTGCAGGTCCCGGGCCGGCAGCACCACGCCCCGCATCCGGACGACCCGGACCGGTCGAGCGCACTGTGCCGTGCCGCGCCGGTCCCTGGACGGTCAGGGCGTATGAGGCGCGCTGCTCCCCGGCGGCGGGACCGGGGCCGAGTGTCCCCGTCGAGAGCCGGTCGGCCCCTCCGGACCGAGCGGCCGCCGCCGCACGCTGTAGGTGCCGCGGGCGCGCCACGCGCCGGGCGGAAAACCGGAAGGTGAGGCGGGGTCGATGGACGAGACACTGTCCCTGGGCCGGATCGCCGGTGTCCGGGTCGGCCTGCACTGGAGCGTACTGGTCATCGTCGCGTTGATCACCACGGCGCTGGCGCACGGCCGTTTCCCGGCCGCCCACCCCGGTCACTCCCCGGTCGCGTACTGGGGTCTCGCCGTACTGACCGCCGTGGTGTTCCTCGGCTCGCTGCTCGCGCACGAGCTGGCGCACGCCGTGGTAGCCCGGCGCAACGGCGTCGAGGTGGACGGCATCACGCTGTGGATGCTGGGCGGCGCGGCCCGGCTGCGCGGCGAGGCCCCGTCACCGGCCGCCGAGCTGCGGATCGCCGGGGTGGGCCCACTCACCAGTCTGCTCGCCGGAGGCGTGCTGGCCGGAGCCGCCGTGGGACTGGCCGCGCTGCACGCGTCCGGGCTGGTGGTCGAGGCGGTCGCCTGGCTCGCCGCGATCAACGTCCTGCTCGCCGTCTTCAACGCGCTTCCCGCCGCTCCGCTGGACGGGGGCCGGCTGTTGCGGGCGTACCTGTGGCACCGCACCGGTGACCGGCTGCGCGCCACCCGGGGTGCCACGGCGGCCGGCCGGGCACTGGGCTGGTTCATGGTCCTGACCGGGTTCGCCGACGTGCTGTTCGGCGGCAACCTGTCCGGCCTGTGGGCCGCGCTGATCGGCTGGTTCCTCATCGCCGCCGCCACGGCGGAGTCCCGGCAGGCGCAGATCCGGGGTGTCCTGGAGGGCGTTCCCGTCCGTCGCGTCATGACACCGGCCCCGGTCACCGTCCCCGCGACGACGACCCTCCGCGACTTCCTGGCCGAGGGGCCGTTCGGCCCCTACCGCCATTCGGCCTTTCCGGTGCTGGCGGCGGACGGGTCGGTCACCGGCCTGCTCACCGTGCGCCGGGCGCAGGCTGCGCCGCAGCAGGCGAGGGAGCACACGACGGTCCGCGAGGTGATGCACCCCCTCGGCGATGTCGTGACAGCCACCCCGGACGAGCCCGTTCTCGACCTGTTGCCTCGGCTGCAGGACAGCCCGGTGCGCCGGGCGCTGGTCCTCGACCAGGGCCGTCTCGTCGGCATCCTCACCGTCGCCGACATCACCCGCGCCCTGGCGTGGCCCAGCGCGTCGGAAGGTCCACGGCGTCGGCCCCCGGAACTGTCGAAGGAGCAACGATGACCAGCACGGTCCGGTCACCTCCACACGACCGGGCGACAGGAGTACAGGTGGGTTACGTCACCTGGTGGATCTTGGCCAGAGCCAGGACGCACGACACTTCCTGCGGGGCCGGCTCCGCCGTACGGCTCCTCGCGCCGGGCGGGCGTCCGGAACCGTTGCCCTCCTGTGGACCGGATCCCGAGGGAAGGCACCCGTGCCGAAGGAGGTCGGCCATGACCGCCGGCGCCGATGCGAACGCTTCTGGAGCGCCGACCGGACGCAGGACGGGCTGGTCATCGCGGCCGACCGGCCCGCGCCCCCACGTCACGCCTTCCTCGGCGTGCGCCCCTGCGACCTGCGGGCCATCGCCGTCCAGGACCGGGTTCGGGCTCCTTCCAGGGGACGTGTCCTGCCACCCTGGGCTCGTCCGGAGCCCGGCACCAGCGGTACCGGCGGTGCACGCGATGTCGTCGGGATGCTGCCGTCTGGCCGGCCCTGAATCAGGGCCGGACGTCCCCTGCCACGGATAACCGGTGGCGCGCTGTGCTGGAGGGGAGCCGGTTTCACGATCGGCGCGCCGGACGGACCGAGGTACGCCATGACCCACCGCACGATCACAGCACGGCTGCGCCGCTCGACCTCGGCGACCGTGTCGCCGCAGCTCGAACCCGTCCTCCTGGCCGTCACCGCGGCGGCGCTGACAGCCGGCGGCATCGCCTGGCTCACGGGGGCCGGCGACCTCGCCGACCTCCTCTGGGGGCTGGGCACCCTCTCCGCCGTCGTCCCCGCCACGGCATGGGTGGTCACCGCACTGCGGCATGGGCACGCGGGCGTGGACCTCATCGCCGTCCTCGCGCTGTGCGGCACCCTGGCCGTCCACGAATACCTCGCCGGTGCGCTGATCGCGCTGATGCTCGCCACCGGCCGCACCCTGGAGGCCGCCGCCCAGCGGCGCGCCTCCCACGATCTACGGGCTCTGCTGGAGCACGCACCGCGCTCCGCGCGCCGCCGCACCGACGCCGGTGTGGCCTCGGTGCCGCTGGCCGAGGTCGCTGTCGGTGACCTGCTCGTCGTCGGCCCCGGCGAGGTCGTCCCCGTCGACGGCCGGGTGGAGAGCAACGCCGCCGTCCTCGACGAGTCGGTGCTCACGGGTGAGGCCCTGCAGGTCGAGCGGGCCCGCGACGAGACGGTGCGCAGCGGCGCCGTCAATGCCGGCGGCGCCTTCGAGCTGCGCGCCACGGCCACCGAGCAGGACAGCACGTATGCCGGGATCGTACGACTGGCCCGGCAGGCCGGCGCCGAGTCCGCGCCGGTCGTACGGCTGGCCGACCGCTACGCGGCCTGGTTCCTGCCGCTCTCCCTGGCGGTGGCGGGTCTGGCCTGGCTGATCAGTGGGTCCGCCGTACGAGCGGTCGCCGTCCTGGTGGTCGCCACCCCCTGCCCTCTGCTGCTGGCCGCCCCGGTCGCCATCGTCTCCGGTCTCTCCCACGCCTCCCGTCTCGGCGTCGTCATCCGGGACGGCGGCGCGCTGGAGAACCTCGGCCGCGCCCGCACCCTGCTGATGGACAAGACGGGCACCCTCACCCGCGGCCGCCCCCGCGTCCTCGACGTGATCGCCGCGCCCGACGTCAAACCCACCGAGGTCCTCCGCCTGGCGGCCTCGGTCGACCAGTACTCGCCCCACGTCCTCGCCCAGGCCATCGTCGACACGGCCCGGGAACGCAAGCTGGAGCTCTCGGTCCCGGCGGGCGTCACCGAGGAACCCGGGCGGGGCGCCACCGGCGCCGTGGACGGACACCGGGTCTGCGTCGGTCGTATCGACGCCGCGACCGCCCGGCCGGACTGGGCGAAGGCGGCCGACAACCGCGCTCTGCTCGACGGTGCCGCCGTGGCCTGGCTCACCGTCGACGGAGAGCCGACCGGCGCCGTACTGCTGCGCGATCCCCTGCGCCACGACGCCCCGCGCACCCTGCGCCACCTGCGCGCGGCAGGCATCGAACGGCTGCTGATGCTCACCGGCGACCGCGCCGCGCCCGCCCGTGAGGTCGCCGCCGTCCTCGGCCTCGACGACGTCCGCGCCGAGCTCGCCCCGGCCGACAAGGTCGCCGCCGTACGCGCCGAACGCGAACGCGCGGTCACCATCATGATCGGGGACGGCGTCAACGACGCCCCCGCTCTCGCCGCCGCCGACATCGGCGTCGCCATGGGTGCCCGCGGGTCCACCGCCTCCTCCGAAGCCGCCGACATCGTCCTGACCACCGACCGCGTCGACCGCCTCGCCGACGCCGTCACCATCGCCCAGCGGGCCCGCCACATCGCCGTACAGAGCGCCCTCGGCGGTATGCTCATGTCCCTGGCCGCCATGGCCGCGGCCGCGGCCGGCCTCCTTCCGCCCGCGGCCGGCGCCCTGCTCCAAGAGGGCATCGATGTCGCCGTCATCCTCAACGCCCTGCGCGCCCTGCGCGTCGGTCCGGCCACGCGGCCGCCCCTCACCCCCGCCGCCGAAGCCCTCATACACCGCTTTGCCGCCGAACACGACGACCTCCAGGACGTCCTGGAATCCGTACGCGATGCGGCCGACCGCCTCTCCGACAGCTCCGGCCCGACGGCCCTGGCGGCAGTGGAGGAGACCCACCGTCTGCTCACCGAACGACTGCTGCCGCACGAGCACGCCGAGGAACACGAGCTCTACCCCGCCCTCGCCCCTGCCCTCGGCGGTCCCGAGGCCACCGCCACCATGAGCCGCGCCCACACCGAGATCGAACGCCTCGCCCGCCGCATCGCGATCCACCTGCAACTGGCCCACACAGGTGGGGGCCTGTCCGCAGAGCAGCTCGACGACCTCCGCTCCTGCCTCTACGGCCTCAACACCGTCCTGCGCCTGCACTTCACCCAGGAGGAGGAGAACTACTTCTCCCTCGCTCCGTGAACGACCGCGAGAGGCGGGGCTACTTGCTGACGGCGAAACGCATCAGGGCCTGCTCGTCCCCCTGCTTGATCTTTCCCGTCACGTTGATCACCTCGAGCTTCCAACTGCCGCCGACCCGCAGCGCCTTGGCGACCGCACATCCGTTGTCCTGGGTGAGCAGGCTCGGCCAGATGTCGGCGACCTGCTGGGAGCTGCCGCCGGTCGCGTCGTAGACCTTGAAGCTGATGTTGCGCGCCTTCTGGAAGGAACTGCCCTTCTTGTACGCGGCGGCCACGAACACGATCGACGTGATGTTGGGCGGGATCCGGGCGAACTCGACGGTCACCGTCTCGTCGTCGCCGTCCCCGCGTCCGGTCTGGTTGTCGCCGCTGTGGACCAACGAGCCGTTGCCCATGGGGTCGAGTGAGTCGAGACCCGCCAGGCGCACCGGGTCACCGCCCTGCATGGCGATGGCGATCAGATCGAGGTCGGTGCCGCTCTGGCGGCGCAGCTTGCCCAGCACGCCGCCGCTGCTGCCGGCGGTGGGGTCCCAGGAGACCCCGATGGACAGGTGCGTCACCCCGTCCAGGTCTGCCGGGCCGTCTTCCTTGGTGAGCGTGATCACGTGTGGCTCATTCCTTGCGTCAAAGGGACGTCGACACGCAAAGTGTGCCCGGCCCCTTCGTGGTTCCACGTGACGGGTCCGATCGCAGCTGCCCGCCGTCGGCCCGCCAGTAGAGTGTGGAAGCTGCGGCATCCCCACAACACCCGTTCTTCCAGAGGGACATGGCCGCCAGCGGTCATGTCGTCTCACTGCGTGAGGAATGAAGCAACAGGTGCTGATTGCGGGCCGGTACCGGCTGGAGACCGTCATCGGGCGAGGCGCGATGGGCGAGGTCTGGCAGGCCTACGACGAGATGCTCGGCAGACCGGTGGCGGTCAAGCTCCTGCTTGCCCAGAACACCGATCCCACCGCCGCCGCCCGCTTCCGCCTGGAGGCCCAGACAGCGGGCCGGCTCCGGCACCCGTACGTGGTCGGCGTCGTCGACTTCGGCGAGCAGGAGGGGCGACTGTTCCTGGTGATGGAGCTGGTCGAGGGCGACAGTCTGCACCGCGTGCTCGCCCGGGCGGGATCCCTGCCGGCCGAGGAGGTCGCCCGCATCGCCGCCCAGGCGGCCGCCGGGCTCGCCGTCGCGCACGAACAGGGTGTCGTGCACCGGGACATCAAGCCCGGCAACCTCCTTCTCGACGCCGTTGGATCCGTGAAGATCGGCGACTTCGGCATCGCCCGCTTCATGGACGACCCGAGTGGCGGGCTCACCGCGACCGGTCAGATCGTCGGGACCAGCCTGTACATCGCCCCCGAGCGCGCCCTGGGCCACCCCGCCGGACCGCCGTCCGACGTCTACTCGCTCGGCTGCGTGCTGTACCAACTCCTCACCGGACGGGTGCCGTTCCACGCCGACAGCGCCATCGCCGTCCTCCACCACCACCTCGACACGCCCCCCGTGCCACCGCGAGAGCTGGGCATCGGACTGCCGCCCGCCTTCGAGAACTACCTGCTCGGCCTTCTCGCCAAGCGACCCGAGGACCGCCCCACGGCGCGCCAGACGGCCGAGTGGTTCGCCGCGGGCTCCTGGAGAGGACGCCCCGAACCCCTCCCGGCCGTCGAACCGCGCCCCGGGCCCCAGTCGCGTCCGAGCACCCTGGGGTCACTTCCGGGGGCCCGGACCCGGTCCGGGACGAACGTGGCCCCCGGCTCCGTCACCACCTATGCCTTCCCGTCCGCCGCCGGGACCGCTCCGGCCCACCGGGCCCGGCGCCGTCAGCGTGCGGGAGGCCGCACACTCTCCGCAAGCCGGTCGAGAACGGTGAGCGCCGTCGCCGCAGTGGTGATCTTCCTCGGGGCGCTGCTGCTCGGCATCGCCTGGTTCTCCCCCGACCACAGTTCGGCCGACACACCACCGGCCGACCAGCCGCACAGCACGGGGCCGGCCTCGATCGGCAAGGAAGACGGCCCGGACAAGCGACCGGACACCCCGAAGAGGAAGAACGAGCACAGCGACGAGAAAGACTGAACTGACGGCCATTAACCGTTTCCGGGCCGTCGGAGGCAGGTACTAGAGTTCGATCCGTTGCGTGATGTTCACAGCAACCGTACAGAGAGCGCGGCCGGCCCCCGGACATCCGAGGCAGTGTGGCTGCGCCATTCCCGTGGGGGGAACCCAGCAGTGAGAACACGCTCTTTGGTGTCGGCGGCCGTGTCCGCCGCACTGGGCGCCGCGCTCCTCGCCACGCCGACACTGGCGTACGCGGACGGCGGCCCCGGGCAGGACCCGGTGGCCACCGCGACCACGAACCCGACAGCCGATCCCACGCCGACGGACACGCCCACCGGCTCCCCGTCCGACACTCCGTCCGGCACCCCGTCGGACACCCCGACCGCCGCCGATCCGGCCCCGTCCGACCCGCCCTCCGGCGATCCGACGCCCGACCCCAGCAGCCACGCGCCTGCCGACGGCACCGGCGCCCCGGTGTTCGGTGACGTCGGCTCCGACCCTTCCGACGCCGGCTTCCTGACGGTCGCCGTCTCCTCCGACTCGGCGATCACCGAGGTGTCCGCCGACCTGACCGAGTCGCACGGCGCGAACCCGTCGACCGTCGCAGTCACCGGCTTCACGCTCGTCTCCGGCACGCCCGAGGACGGCGTCTGGCGCTCACCGCGCATGTCGCAACTGCCCGCGTACGGCCGCTACGACGTGACGGTCAGCGCCCAGGACGGCGACGGCGACCGCACCTCGTCGGCGCACGCCACCACCGTGGACGTCGAGCCGAAGCCGGTCTTCGCCGACCGCAGCATCAGCCCCGCCGCGCTGGACGTGGAGCACACGCACGTCACGCTCAGCGGCCGCATCTCGCTCTTCGATCCGATCACCGGCGACACCTCGCCGCTGGCCGGCCAGGCGCTGAGCGTGGTGGCCGAGTACGCCTACAGCGCCGTCACCGCCGCCGACGGCAGTTACGCGATCGACGTGGCACCGAAGCTGAACGGCGAGAACGCCACCTCCGTGCCGGTCTCCCTCTCCTTCTGGATCGCCAACCCCGACGGCACGAACACCTATGTGCTCGTCGACAGCAAGACCCTGCCGGTCGTGGTCAGCCCGAGCCGGATCCGGCTCGACCACTCCGGCGTCCAGATCAAGTTCGGCGCCAAGGCGTCCTCGTCCGGTGTCGTGGAGTATCTGTACGACGGCACCTGGCGCCCGGCCAAGGGTGTCGCGCTCGACATGGGCTACTACGCCACGACGACCAGTGGTACCGGCGGGCGCTTCACGCTCACCGACCCGTACATCCCGTACGACGACACCACCTTCACGGTCGAGACCAGCTCCGACAGCTACCTGGCCGACCCGTACCTGACCGCCTCGCACGCGCAGTTCAAGGTCGACGTCATCAACAAGACGAGCATCTGCTTCTGTTCGAGCTGGATCGACGAGTACTCCGACCTGCACGTCCAGGGCAGCATGACCGCCAGCAACGGCAAGGTGCCGCCGAACCACAAGCTGTACCTCCAGCAGTCGGCCGACGGCAGGACGGGCTGGAAGTCACTCGGCTGGTTCACCACGAAGTCCGACGGCACCTTCAACCTCGACGGGTACGTGGCCGTGCCCAAGGGCTACTGGCGGCTGTACTCGGCGGGCTCGTCGGACTACCAGCCCGGCTACTCCAACTCCGTGCACTTCAACCGCACCGCCACCAGGATCACCGGCTTCAACGCCGGTCCCGAGCCGGTGCGCAAGGGCCACACCGTGACCACCACGGGCACCTTGCAGCGGCTGAGCGGCACGAAGTGGGTGGCGTTCGGCAAGCAGCGCGTCTACATCCTCTTCCAGGCCAAGGGCAAGAAGTCCTGGACGCAGTTGGGTTCCGTCAAGGCCGACTCGCACGGTCGCTTCACCGCCCGCTTCACCGCGAAGCAGGACGGCACCTGGGTCGGGGTGTACCTCGCGTCCGGCTCCTACGTGGACGCCGAGAGCTACCACGACTACGTGGACGTGCGCTGAGCGGTCTGCTCCGACGACCACGACGAAGGGCGCCCCGGGAACCTCCGGGGCGCCCTTCTCCTTCACGGCTCGAGCAGGCCTGCGCGCCGCAACGGGCCCTCGCGGCGCCGCCCCGGCTCCTCGGGGAGGCCGCCGAACCGGCGCCCGTACCCGAGTCGTCGTCATCGTGGCCAGGGCGCTGAAGGAGCAGGACGCTCAGGACTCGGGGCCGGGGCCCGGTCGCGGATAGCGCGCGGCGATCCACGCGGCGCCGCGCTCGGCCAGGGCCCGTCTGCGGCCCCACCGCGAGCGCCGCACCCCGGACGCCGCGGACGGCGGTCCCGGCGGCGCGGCGGCCAACTTCGCGAGCCTGTCGGCCGCCCGGGCCAGCTCCGCCCGCAGGCGTCGGCGGCGGCCCGGAGAGCCTGCTCTCAGCAACGCCGAGTACAGGCCTTCGACCTCGGCCAGGGCGGCGCCCAGCCGCAGGTTCGTCTCACGCACGCGCCGAATGTCTCTGTGCGGCATGCACGTCCTTCCTCCCCCGACATCAGGACCGGATCACGCCGAGTTCCATTATTGCGCAACCTTGCAAACATAGCGGGTGGCCGGTCAGTCGGAGCCGACGGCCCGCCCGGCCTTGGCCCAGTTCGCGTGCAGTTCGTCGAGGTAGGACCGGGCCTGGCCGCCCGGGGTGGCGCCGCGGGCGAAGGCGAGCATGTTGGCCGGGCCGGTGTTGTAGCCGAGGGCCAGCAGGTCGTTCCTGGTGTACGGGGCGGGCCAGGTGGCGGGCAGCCGGGCGGCCAGGTCGTGCAGGTACCAGGCCTCGGCTTCGATCGCGAGGTCCCGGTCGTCGGGCAGGTGCTCCCAGCTCTGGTGCGCGAAGTCCCGCCCCTGCTTGACCTCGTCGAAGGTGGCGCGGTGCATGTCGGCGATACCGAAAGCCGCGTCCGGCTTGAGTTTCTGCCAGGCCCGTTCGAACGCCGGATCGTGCGGTTTGTAGGCCTCGTTGTAGAGGATCGCCATGACGAGTTGACCGCTGACGGCGGCCTGACGGGCCCGGCTGCGCACCTGGGCGGCGTAGTCGGCGGGGTCGTACGAGGAAGGGGAGGAAGAGGCGGCGGAGGCGGTCGCCGAAGCGGACGGGGACGCGGTGGGCGTCGAGTTGCCGGCCGGGGGCGTCGAGTCGCCCTGCGGGGTGTGGGCGGCCCGGACGATGATGTACACGGCGAGGGCGAGTACCGCCACGGCGATCCATCGTCTACGTGTCGACGCCCGGGGATCGGACATTCCTGACCCTTCCTCCCACCTGGTCCCGCACCCTTCTACAGGAGACGGACTAAGAACCGTGTGAGGCGGCCCCGTTCACGCGGGAGCCTGCTCGCCCCGGCACCCGCCGTGCGCAGCTGGCCGTCCCTCTTCACCACCGCGGGCCTGGCCGTGTGGACGGCCGCGGCCGGCGCCCTGCTCTCAGCCATGTTCTCCGCCAACTCGGCCCTGACCCTGCTGCTCCTCCTGTACGCGGCCACGCCGCTGTAGCGGTACGCGGGACCGGCACCGGGGGCCGCTGTCGGTTCAGTTCTCGACGCCTCGGCGGATCCGGCGTGACGGGCTGAACTCGTACAGGTCGAGGATTTCCGGCGGGTCGCTCAGACCCGGGCCCCCGGCGCGGACCCAGGCCGCGATGTCGGCTGTCGCCTCGGGGTCGTTGACCAGGCCGAGCCAGACCGGCCGGCCGCCCGCCGCGCGCCCGGCCGGTGACGGCTGGACGACGATGACGTCGGCCTGTTCGCAGGCGTCCAGGCAGTCGACCACGCGGACCTGGGCCGTGTCCGCCAACTCGGTGCGCAGTGTGGCCAGTTGGGCAGCATGGTCCACGCCGGGAAGCTTGGCCGTGCCGCAGCAGCAGCCTCGGCACACGGTGACCGTGCAGCGGGGTGCCGACGAGGGCGCCGTCCGCGCGGCGGGCGTCCTGCGGCGGCTCACCGGGTCGCCCGCTTCCAGGCCGCCTCGCGCAGCAGGCGCAGCCCGTTGAGGCCGACGATGACGGTGGAGCCCTCGTGGCCCGCGACGCCGAGCGGCAGGGGCAGCGTTCCCGCCAGGTCCCAGACGACCAGGGCGGCGATGAACACCCCCGCGATCACCAGGTTCTGCACGACGAGCCGGCGCGCCCGCCGGGACAGTTCGACCACGGCCGGGACGGTGGCGAGTTCGTCCCGGACGATCACCGCGTCGGCGGTCTCCAATGCCAGGTCCGAGCCCGCCCGGCCCATCGCGATGCCGGTGTGGGCTGCGGCGAGCGCGGGTGCGTCGTTGACGCCGTCGCCCACGACCATGACCTTGCGTCCGGCCCCCTCCAGTTCCCGGACCGCCTGCACCTTGTGCTCGGGCAGCAGTCCGGCGCGCACGTCCTCGATGCCGACCTCGGTGGCCAGCCGGGCGGCGGCCCGCGGGTTGTCGCCGGTCACCAGGAGCGGCGCCGCCCCGGTGAGCGAGGCGAGGGAGGCGACGGTGACGGCCGCGTCCGGGCGCAGCCGGTCGGCGACGCCGAGCACACCGACCGGCGTCCCGTCCACGGTGACGAGGACCGCGGTACGGCCGCCGTTTTCGAGACTGACGGTGGCGTCGGTGGCATCGGTGACTTCGGCGACCCCGGCGGCGCCGGCGGCGTCGGCGGCCCCGGCGGTGGAGCAGTCACCGTCTTCGGTACCCGCCCCTCCGAGCAGTCGCGTCGGTGATCCGACCGCGATCCTGCGTCCGTCCTCGGTGGCCCACACCCCGACCCCCGGGGTGGAACCGAAGTGCTCGGCCGTCGGCAGGGCGAGGCCCCGCTCCCGTGCCGCGTCCACGACGGCGCGGGCCAGCGGGTGCTCGCTGGGGTGCTCGGCCGCGGCGGCCAGAGTGAGCAGCGCGGCCTCGTCCAGGCCGGAGCCCGGCAGCGGCCGGACGTCGGTGACGCGCGGGGTGCCCTCGGTCAGCGTGCCGGTCTTGTCGAGCGCGACCGCGTCGACCTCGCCGAGCCGTTCCATGACCACCGCGGACTTGACCAGCACCCCGTGCCGGCCGGCGTTGGCGATCGCGGACAGCAGCGGCGGCATGGTGGCGAGGACGACCGCGCACGGCGAAGCCACGATCATGAAGGTCATGGCCCGCAGCAGCGAACCGGTCAGCGCGGCGCCGGAGGCGAGCGGCACCAGGAAGACGGCGAGGGTCGCGGCGACCATGCCGAGCGAGTAGCGCTGTTCGACCTTCTCGATGAACAGCTGGGTGGGCGCCTTGGTCCCCGACGCCTCCTCCACCATGCGCACGATCCGGGCGATCACCGAGTCGGAGGCGTCGCGCTCGACCCGGACGCGCAGTGCGCCGGTGCCGTTGAGGGTGCCCGCGAAGACCTCGTCGCCCTTCTCCTTGGCGACCGGCAGCGGTTCACCGGTGATGGTCGCCTGGTCGACGTCGCTCGCCCCGTGCAGGACCCGGCCGTCGGCGCCGACCCGCTCACCCGGACGTACCAGGATCGTGTCGCCGACGCGCAGTTCCGCGACGGCCACCGCGGCCTCGGTGCCGTCGGCCGCGACCCGGGTGGCCAGGGCCGGGGCCAGGTCGAGCAGGCCGCGTACCGAGTCGGCGGTGCGGGCGGTGGCGAGGGCCTCCAGGGCGCCGGAGGTGGCGAAGATGACGATCAGCAGCGCGCCGTCCGTCACCTGCCCGATCGCCGCCGCCCCGAGGGCAGCCACCACCATCAGCAGGTCGACGTCGAGGGTCTTGTCCCGCAGGGCCTGGAGCCCGGCCCGGCCCGGCTCCCAGCCGCCGGCCGCGTAGGTCAGCGCGTACAGCGGGCCCCAGGTCCAGGCCGGGGTGCCGGTCAGCTGGAGGGGCAGCGCGACCAGGAACAGCACCAGGGCCAGCGCCGCCCAGCGTGCCTCGGGCAGCGCGAGGACCCGCGTACGGCGCCGGGGTGCGGCGGCTCCGCGGGCGTCGGCGGTCCGGTCGGTCGTGACCGGCGGCGGGGCGAGGGTGGAGGTCATCGGTGGGGTCCTTCATGGGGGCATGACGGAGGTGCGGACCGCCGGGGCCGGGGACCGCTCCCCTCCACCGTACAGGACCACATGAAGACTCATTCATGCGTTCATGTCTGCTGGTCCGTAGGATGAAACCCATGGGCCATGGAGCTGACGGACGGACCACCACCCCCGCCACCGCACGCGAGCGCCTGGAGACCGTCGGCGCCGGCGATGTGGCCGCCACGCTCCAGGCGCTGGCCACCCCGTCCCGCCTGCGCATCCTGGCCCGCCTCCAGGAGGGCCCGTGCGCGGCGACGGAACTCGCCGACGCCGTCGGCATGGAACAGTCCGCCTGCTCCCACCAGCTGCGCCTGCTGCGCAACCTCGGCCTCGTCACCGGTGAACGCCGGGGCCGCTCGGTCATCTACGCGCTGTACGACAACCACGTCGCCGAACTCCTGGAGCAGGCCCTCTACCACGTCGAGCACCTGCGTCTGGGCCTGCGCGACACCCCGGCCGCGGCGGACCCGGCGGCCACGGTGGGCTGAGCGCCGGCACCGGCGCCGAACGCGCGTACTGACATGGCCTGATGTCGTCGGCCATGGCCAGAACCAGTACCGTTTTCCCAGCGTCGTACGGCATGTATGCCGTTGGCCTGATCTGTGGGGGGACCACATGAGCGGCGAGATCTACTTCAGCCACAACTACCGGGATCTGTGCGAGCGGAACGGGACCGGGGCGGGGTTCCAGTTCGAGTTCTCGTGCGCGCGTTGCTACGACACCTGGCGCTCGCCGTTCGAGCCGTACGGCGGGGAGCGGGCGGCCACCTGGCTGCACAAGGGCGTCGACGTCGCGTGGGGGCTGCTGGGGCGCACCGGCACCGGTCTGACCTCGGCCGCCGACGGGCTCGCCGGGGCGGGCTACGGGCGCGCCCGTGACCAGGCGTTCCAGCGGGCGATCGACAACGCCCAGGGCCACTTCAACCGCTGCGCGCGCTGCACCGACTACGTGTGCGGCCGCTGCTGGAACGCGGCCCAGGGCCTGTGCCTGCGCTGCGCGCCGGACACCGCGGCCGAGGCCATGGCGGCCCAGCAGCGCGGCCTCAACGACATGGCCTCGCAGCGCGCGTACGCGGCGGGACAGCAGACGGGGCAGGGCTACGACCCCACCACGCCCCGGCAGTTGGTCTGCCCGCACTGCCGTACCGAGACCCACGGCGCCGCCTTCTGCTCCGGCTGCGGCCACCGACTGGCCCAGTCCGAACGGTGCCCCTCGTGCTCCGCGGCCGTACCGGACGGGGCGGCGTTCTGCCCGGGATGCGGCTCCCGCAGGTAGCGGGACACCGACCGGCATCCGGGGAGGACACCGGCCCTGAGCGCGGCCACCGGAGGCAGCGCGGGCGGCGACGGTGACGCCCGGAGGACATGCCACCCGGTCGGGTGGCGTTGTCGGGCGGGGGGCGTGGCTGGGGGGTCGTGGCCGAACCGGTCCGATGACCATCCTTGCGTGACGACCCACTACGGTAAGCGCGCCGCGCCCACCGTGCGCTCCCCCCGCCGCACGGCCCTCGCCGCCCTGTCCCTCCTGCTCTCCCTGGCCCTGCTTCCTACGGCACAGGCACTGGCCGCGCCCTTGCCCCTCCCCACCACTCGCGCCACCCCCCGGCCCCCCACCCCCGCCGAAGCCCCCGCAGCCGCGTACCTACGGTCCGTGCGGTCGGATCCGGGGCTGTTGCGGCGCTTCTTTCTCCGGCTGCCCAAAGGGGGTGACCTGCACAACCACCTCTTCGGTGCGGTGCGTACCGAGTACCTGATCGAGCTCGCCGGCGATGACGGGCTGTGCGTCGACGCGGTGACGCTGACTGCCGTCGTACCGCCGTGCGCTCCCGGTGCCCGCCCGGCCGTGGCCGCCCGTACCGACCGGGGCTTTCACGACGCGATCCTGCGTGCCTGGTCGATGCAGGACTTCCCGCCGGACCGGAGCGGTCACGACCACTTCTTCGCCACCTTCGACAAGTACGGCCTGGTCGCCTCGCTGAACCAGGGCAGGGTGCTCGCCCAGGTCGCCGACTCGGTCGCGGCCGGGCACCAGTTCTACCTGGAGACGATGGTCAACCCGGCCTCCGACGCCGCCGCCCGGCTGGGCGACGACGTCGGCCCGGACCCGGACCTCGCCGCCCTGCACGCGAAGCTCGTCGCGGGCGGCAGGCTCGACCGGCTCGTGGCGGACGCACGTGCGGAGACGGACGGCGTCGACGCGGAGTTCCGTACCGCCGCCCGCTGCGGCACCCGCCACCCCCGCCCCGGTTGCGCGCTGACCGTGCGCCGGATCTACCAGGCCTTCCGCGGCGAGACCCCCGAGCGGGTCTTCACCCAGCTGGCACTCGGCATGCGGCTGGCCGAGCGCGACCCCCGCTTCGTCGCCGTCGACCTCGTCCAGCCCGAGGACGGGGCGGTCGCGCTGAAGGACTACCCCCTGCAGATGCGCATGGTGAGGTATCTGCGGACGGTCTATCCGCAGGCCCATGTCACCCTGCACGCGGGCGAGTTGTGGACCGGCCTGGTCGGACCCGCGGATCTGCGGTTCCACATCGCGGCGGCCGTGCGCGTCGCGGGCGCCGACCGCGTCGGGCACGGCGTCGACCTCGTCCACGAGGACGACTGGCGGCGCACGGCCCGCACGATGGCCGCCCGGGGCACCGCCGTCGAGGTCCCGTTCACCAGCAACGCCCAGATCCTCGGCGTCCGCGGTGCCGAGCACCCCTTCGACACCTACCGGGCCTACGGCGTCCCGGTGGTCCTGGCCACCGACGACCCCGGCGTCTCCCGCACCGACATCAGCCACGAGTACCAGTACGCCGCCGCCACCTACGGCCTGACGTACCCGGAACTCAAGGACCTGGCACGGGCCTCCCTCCAGTACGCCTTCCTGCCGGGCCGCAGTCTGTGGCGGGGCGGCCCGGCCCGGGACGGGTACCGGCCCGTGGCGGCCTGCGCCGGCCGGCTCCCCGGCACCGGTCTCCCGCCGGGGACGCGGTGCCGCCGGCTGCTGGACACCAGCGCGCGGGCCGCCGTCCAGTGGCGCCAGGAGACCGCCTTCGCGTCGTTCGAAAGTACCTTCGCCCGGGGACGGCGGAGGGGACCGCACCCCCACTAATCTGCACGGGTGACCACCGAGTTGATCCTGCTGCCCCGTGTCGTCTGCCGTGGCCGGGAGATCACCGCACCCCGGCTGCGCGGACTGCTCGCGCTGCTCGCGGCGGACCTGCGCGCCGGGTGCAGCACCGGACGGCTGGTGGAGGGACTGTGGCCGGACGAGCTGCCGGAGCGGCCGGGCAAGGCGGTGCAGGTCCTGGTGTCGCGGCTGCGGTCGCAGCTGGGCGCCGAGCTGATCGTGAGCACGCCGACCGGGTACCGGCTGGCGCTGGACGGGACGCAGGTCGACGCCGTCGCGCTGGCGCTGTACGAGGCGGCGAGCGCCGAGCGGGCGCGCGCCGGGGACCACGACGGAGCCCTCGCGCAGGCGGAGGCGGGGCTGGCGTTGTGGGACGGGAACGTCGGCGCCGGGGCGGACGAGGACCTGCACGATCCGGTGGTGGCGCTGCGCGTGGCACGGGTGCGGGTGCACCGGGCGCTGACGCGTGCGCGGGCGCTGGCGCTCGCCCGGGTCGGACGGCGGGCGGAGGCCGCCGCGCCGCTGGCCGAGCTGGGCCGGGAGCTGCCGCGGGACGAGGAGGTCCTCGCCGAGCTGCTGCGCTGCGAGGCCGCCACCGCGGGCCGGGCCCAGGCGCTGACCCGGTACGACGTCTACCGCCGCCGTCTGCGGGACGAGCTGGGGGCGGATCCGGGGCCCGGACTGCGCGCCGTGCACCAGGAGTTGCTGCGTGCGGAGGTACCGGCGGCCCGGCACGGTGTGCCGCACGAACCGAATCCGCTGCTGGGGCGGGACGCCGATGTCGCCGCCGTGGCCGGGCTGCTGCGGACGGCCCGGGTGGTCACCGTCGTCGGGCCCGGCGGACTGGGCAAGACCCGGCTCTCGCACGCGGTGAGCCGGGCGGCCGAACAGCCCGTGGTGCACTTCGTGACCCTGGCCGGTGTCACCGCGGGCGACGACGTGGCCGACGAGGTGGCCTCGGCCGTAGGCGGCCCGGACAGCCGGCAACCCGCGGGCGGCAAGGACGTGGTCAGCGGCATCGTCGCGGCGCTGGGCGCGGGTCCCGCGCTGCTGGTGCTGGACAACTGCGAGCATGTCGTCGCCGCCGCGTCCGCCCTCGTACAGGCGCTGGTGTCGCGGTCGAAGGAGCTGCGGATCCTGGCCACCAGCCGGGCTCCGCTGGGGCTGACCTCGGAGTCCGTGTACGCCCTGCCGGAGCTGTCCCCGGCGACCGCCGCCGAGCTCTTCCGGCAGCGGGCGCGGGCCGCACGACCCGGCGTGGAGCTGCCCGAGGCGCAGGTCGCCGAGATCTGCCGGCACCTGGACGGGTTGCCGCTGGCCGTGGAGCTGGCGGCGGCCCGGGTGCGGGTGCTGTCCGTCGCCGACATCGCCCGTCGGCTCCAGGACCGGTTCGCGCTGCTGCGCGGCGGCGCCCGGGACGCGCCCGAGCGGCACCGCACGCTCCAGGCGGTCGTCGAGTGGAGCTGGCACCTGCTGGAGCCCGAGGGCCGGGCGGCACTGCGCGCGCTGTCGGTCTTCCCCGGCGGGTTCGACGCGCACGCCGCGGAGTACGTGCTCGGCGAGGACGCAACCGGGAACGGGGGCGAGGGCGGGAGTGGGAGCGGGGGCGCGCTGGAGCTGCTGGAGCAGTTGGCGGCCCAGTCCCTGATCAAGGTGGGGGAGAGCCCTTCCGGGGTCCGCTTCCACATGCTGGAGACGCTGCGGGAGTTCGGCGCCGCGCGCCGGGCCGAGGCGGGTGAGGGCGCGGTGGTCACGGACCGTTTCCTGTCCTGGGCCCGGGACTTCGGCCGGACGTACCACGACACGATGTTCGGCGACGACGCGGTGGCCTCCTTCGACCGGGTCCGCGCCGAGCAGGACAACCTCGTCCTCGCGCTGCGCCACGCCCTGGCCCGGAACGACGGCCCCGCCATCGCCTCGCTCACCGCCGTACTGGCCTCCCTGTGGTCCGTCGGCAACAGCTACACGCGGTTCGTCACGCTCGCCGCCGAGACCGGCGGCCCGCTGTCCCGGTTCCGCCCGGGGCCGGAGCACCCCGCGGACGTGGAGGCGGTGCGCAGCGCGGCGGCGATCTGCACGGCCGGCCTCTTCATGGGCTACGGCCCGCACGCCGTTCGCCAGTTGGTCGTGCTGCGCCGGCTGCCGCCCGCCCCGGCGGACACCGTGATGCGGGCACTGGCCGCCGTGCTCTCCGCCGTCCCTGACATGCGTCCGCCCGACTGGGCCAGGCTGCAGGAGTTGTGCGACGCCGACGAACCGCTGCTGGCGGGCATGGCGGCGGGGGTCGCCAGCTACCTCTGGGAGGCCGCGGACGACACGGACCGCGCGCTCGGCCACGCGCGCCGGATGCTCGCCGCCGTGGCGCCGCTCGGCAATCCGATCATGATGCTGCTCAGCCACGGGCGGATCAGCGAGCTGTGCCTGAAGACGGAGCGCGGTGCGGAGGCGTACGACCACCTGCGGGCCGCGGACGGGATCGGCGAGGTCGGTGGCTGGTCGGACGCGATCGGCATCCGCTACGGGCTGGTGTCCGCGTGCCTGCAACGCGGGGAGATCGACGAGGCGGAGTACTGGCTGGGCCTGGCCGTCCCGGACCGGCAGCCGGAGTCGGCCAAGCCCTTCAGTCCCGAACTGCTCCAGGCCCGTGCCGAGATCGCGCTGGCCAGGGGGCTGACCGAGGTCGGTCTCGGGCTGTGGCGGCAGGCGGCCGGGGGGATCCGGGAGGCCAGTCGGCTGGCGGCGGACGATCCCTTCCTGGAGTCCTGGGCGCTCCAGGTGCAGGCGGCGGCGCTCGCGGCACACGCCCAGCACGACCGGCTGGAGCCGGTGGCCCACCTGGCGGACGGCCTGCGGGAACGGCTGCTCGACATGCTGGCCGACACCGACGCCCAAGCAGGCGCCGACACCGCCCCCGGCTCGGGCTCCGGTGCGCCGGGCGCCGGGGATCTGCTGGAACTGCCCATCTACGGCTCGGTGTTGCTGGCGCTCGGTTACGCCGGTCTGGCCCGTGGTGACAAGGCGGCGGTACGGCTCCTTGCGCTCGCGGAGCGGTTGCCGGTGATGCGGGACCTGCCCACGCTCTCCTCGGCGCGGTCCCGGCAGGCGGCCGAGAACGCGGACGGGGCCGCGTACGCCGACGCGAGGTCGGGATACGCGGCCCTGGGGCGGGATCAACTGCGCTCGGCGGCCCTGCACGCGCTCACTGCCGGGGCTCGCGGTTGAAGGTCGCCCGGGACCAGAAGTAGCCCAGCCCGATCAGCACGGCGCACCAGCCGAGGGCCAGCACCGCGTTCTTCGTGCCGATCCCGCTGCCCAGCAGCAGCCCGCGCAGGGTCTCGATGAAGGGCGAGAACGGCTGGTACTCGGCGAACCAGCGGAACCAGCCCGGCATGGCGTCCACCGGCACGAACGCGCTGGACAGGAAGGGCAGCATCACCAGGGGCGTCCCGATGTTGCTCGCGCCCTCGGCGTTGGGGCTGATCAGGCCGATGCCCACGGCCAGCCAGGTCAGCGCGAGGCTGACCAGGGCCATCAGCCCGGCCGCCGCGAGCCATTCCACCGGCGACGCGTCGGGCCGGAAGCCGATGGCCAGTCCGATGCCGAGGACCAGCACCAGGGCCATCATCGTCTGGATCACGCTGCCGATCACGTGGCCGACGAGGACGGAGGCGCGGGAGATCGCCATGGTGCGGAAGCGGGCCATGATGCCCTCGGTCATGTCGGTGGCCACGGACACCGCGGTGCCGAGCGAGGTCATGGCCACGGTCAGGAACAGGATGCCGGGGACGAGGTAGTTCACGTACTCGGACCGGTCGGCGTGGCCGCCGGTCATGCCGGCGCTCATCACGTTGCCGAAGACGTAGACGAAGAG
Source organism: Streptomyces sp. NPDC007162 (assembly GCF_040634175.1). Classification (NCBI taxonomy): domain Bacteria; kingdom Bacillati; phylum Actinomycetota; class Actinomycetes; order Kitasatosporales; family Streptomycetaceae; genus Streptomyces; species Streptomyces sp. NPDC007162. The sequence continues at coordinate 3,387 of NZ_JBEYFC010000023.1, read as the reverse complement.
GAGCAGCAGGATGACCGGGGTGAGCAGGAGGTTCAGGGTGAGGGAGGGGTAGCGGCGGGCGTGCAGGAGGTTGCGCCGCAGCATGGTCAGGTTGTCGCGGAACGCGAGGCCGGGGGTGCTCATCGGGCGGTCTCCTTGTCGGTGGTGGTCGCTGCGGTGACGGTCGCTGCGGTGGTGGTCCCCGCGGCGGTCACGGGGCTGCCGGTCAGGGCGAAGAACACGTCGTCCAGGTCCGGGGTGTGCACGGAGAGTTCGTCGGCCTCGATGCCGGCGGCGTCCAGCCAGTCGAGGATGGCGCGCAGCTCGCGCTGGCTGCCGTCGCTGGGGATCTGCAGGGTGAGCGCCTCGTCGTCCCGGGAGGCCTCGCGCAGTGCGGTCGCCGCCTGCTCGTGGGCGACCGGGTCGGAGAACCGCAGCCGTACGTGGCCGCCCGGGACGAGCCGCTTGAGCTCCTCGGCGCTGCCCTCGGCGACGATCCGGCCGCCGTTGAGCACCGCGATGCGGTCGGCGAGCTGGTCGGCCTCGTCCAGGTACTGCGTGGTGAGGAAGACGGTGGTGCCGCCGGAGACCAGTTCGCGGATGATCTGCCACATGGTGTGGCGGGAGCGCGGGTCGAGGCCGGTGGTGGGCTCGTCGAGGAAGATGATCCGCGGGCTGCCGACCAGCGTCATGGCGATGTCGAGCCGTCGTTTCATGCCGCCGGAGTAGGTGGAGGCGGCCTTCTTCGCGGCCTCCACCAGGTCGAAGCGCTCCAGGAGTTCGGCGGTAACCCGGCGGCCCTCGGCGCGGGACAGGTGGTGCAGGTCGGCCATCAGGAGCATGTTCTCCTCGCCGGTGATCAGCCCGTCCACCGCGGAGAACTGGCCGGTGACGCCGATCGCGGCCCGTACCGCCTGGGCCTCGGCGGTGAGGTCGTGCCCGGCGATCCGGGCCTCGCCGCCGTCGGCGGAGATCAGGGTGGAGAGGATGTTGACGGCGGTGGTCTTGCCCGCGCCGTTCGGTCCGAGGAGGGAGAAGACCGTACCGGCCGGCACCTGGATGTCGATGCCGTCGAGGACGCTCTTGTCTCCGTAGGACTTGCGCAACCCGGTGGCTGCGATGGCGAGTTCGAGTTCGTGGTCTGCCGAAGTCATGCCGCAGAGCTTGCGGCCGGCCCGGTTCAGTTCGGCTTCAGTCCGGTTTCAGCGCCTGTTCCGGTGGTGGGCCGCCGTCTCCTAGGGCCCTACGGCACGCTCGGGCCAGCCGGGCCGGTCAGCCGGACGATGTCGCCGCCCAGCTTCGGGCGGAACGCCTTGAGCGTCTTCGGCTGGCCGCTGACCACCCAGCGGGTGCCGACCAGGTAGGTGCCCCGGTACGAGGAGGCGCTGTCCAGCCAGACCTCCAGGAGCCTGTCCTCGGGGAACGTGGTGATGAGGTAGTCCCCCGCCGCCGTGTGGCAGCTGCCCTCACGCAACTCCTCCGCCTGCACGCGGATCGTGGCCGTGCAGCCCGTCAGCCCGGCGATGACCTCGACCTTGGCGGGCGCCACCACCCCGGCCTGCTGGGCGGAGACCGTGGAAGTACCGGCGGACGGCCTGTCCTCGGCCGCCTCGCCCCCTCCCCCACCGCAGGCCGCGGTCAGCGGCAGCAGGGCCAGGCTGCCGGCGACGGCGGCACCGCGGGCCAGTCGGGCGGACAGGGGCTCGGCGGCGGGGCGGGTACGCCGTTGCTGGGGCACGGGGCGGCTCCGTATCGGGGGGTCTCGTACGACCAGGGGTACGACCAGGAGTACGCCCGGGAGGCCGACCGCGTTCACCACGCGCGTTGCTTTTCCGATACTCCGTTACGACCAGCCATTTACCTCGTCTTTGCGTGGCCATGGTGATCTGACCGGACGTTCGACAGACGCCCCGAGGAGCCGTACCCATGCCCAGATCCACCCGCCGTCACCTCATGACCGCCACCGCCGTGATCGCCGCCGCCACCGCGGCCGTGGCCGTGACCACCGCCGCCGGTGCCTTCGACAGCGCCCAGCAGGCGAAGAACGCCGTCCAGGGCGGCAAGGCGAAGAACGTCATCCTGCTGATCGGCGACGGCATGGGTGACTCGGAGATCACCCTCGCCCGTGACTACACGGTCGGCGCGAACGGCCGCCTGAACATGGACAAGTTCCCGCTCACCGGCGCCTACGCGACATACGCGGTGCACGAGGACGGCACCCCCGACTACGTCACCGACTCCGCCGCGAGCGGCACCGGCTGGGCGACCGGCGTGAAGACCGTCAACGGCCGTGTCTCCAAGACGCCCGGCACCGACAGGGCCGTGAAGACGATCCTGGAGCTGGCGCAGAAGAACGGCTACGCCACCGGCAGCGTGACCACGGCCGAGCTCACCGACGCCACCCCGGCCGTGCTCGCCTCGCACGTCACCGACCGCTCCTGCCAGGGCCCGGCCGACATGGCCAAGTGCGCGAAGGACACCATCGCGGCGGGCGGCCCCGGCTCGATCGCCGAGCAGTCCGTGAACCACAGGGTCGACGTCCTCATCGGCGGCGGCAAGCAGCGCTTCGACCAGAAGGTGACGGACGGCAGGTACAAGGGGCTGACCGTCACCGAGCAGGCGCAGAAGCTCGGTTACCAGGTCGTCACCGACAGCACGGGCCTGAAGAACGCGAAGGCGGGCAAGCCGGTGCTCGGCCTGCTCGCCTCCGGCAACGTGCCGGTGGAGTGGACCGGCAAGGCGGCCGCCGTCGGCGGCACCGACCCGCAGCGCTGCGTCACCACCAACCCGAACCGTCCCGCCACCACGCCCAGCCTCGCGGACTCCGCCACCAAGGCGATCCAGCTCCTGGAGGCCAAGCAGCAGGCCAAGCACGCCAAGCAGGGTTTCTTCCTGCAGATCGAGGGCGCCTCCATCGACAAGCAGGACCACGCGGCCGACCCGTGCGGCCAGATCGGCGAGACCGCCGCCTTCGACAAGGCCGTCAAGGTCGCCCGCGCGTACGCGGCCAAGCACCCCGACACGCTGGTCGTCACCACCGCCGACCACGGCCACACCAGCCAGATCGTGCCGCTGGAGGCCACCCCGCCCGGTCTGTCCTCGACCCTGGTCACCGACGAGGGCCAGCAGCTGAAGGTCAACTACTCGTCCAACACCCCGGGCCTGTCCCAGGAGCACACCGGTACGCAGGTCCGGATCGCGGCGCAGGGGCCGCTCGCCTACCGCGTCCTCGGCGTCACCAACCAGACCGACCTGTTCGCCACGGTCCGCGAGGCCCTGCGCCTGCGCTGACCGACTCCGCCGGGCCGGCCCCGCCGGGTCGGCTTCGCGAGGTCGGCTTCGCGAGGTCGGCTTCGCGAGGTCGGCTTCGCGAGGTCGGCTTCGCGAGTCGGGGAGGGCGGCCGCCAC
>NZ_JBEYFC010000022.1:0-36847 GCF_040634175.1 Streptomyces sp. NPDC007162 | reverse complement strand
GGTCCTCTACCAACTGGTCACCTCCGTACGGCAGACCAGTTGTCACTGGTGCGGTATCGCCTGCTGGGAGAGGGTGACGGAGATCCTTATGGTCGCCTTAAGGGAGTGCTCAGGCTCCGCTGAGGAAGTTAGCGTTCACGTCATGGCGAACGACGACATCCGGCCCGCCCGGGCCGCCGACGTACCGGCCGTGAAGGCCGTGACCGACCTGGCGTACCACCCCTACGTCGCACGGATCGGAGTGGTGCCGCAGCCCATGGAGGCGGACCACGTGGCGGACGTGGCCGCGGGGCGGGTGTTCGTCGTCGGGGAGCCGGTGATCGGACTCGTCGTCATCGACGCACACGAGGACCATCTGTTCCTCGACAGCATCGCCGTCCACCCCGACGCGCACGGCACGGGCGTGGGGCGGCGGCTGCTGGAGTTCGTGGACGCACACGCGCGTGCGCTCGGCCTGCCCGAGGTCAGGCCCTGCACGAACGCGATGATGTGGGAGAACCAGGAGATCTATCCGAAGTACGGATACGAGGTCGTCGAACGGCGCCTGGACGGACCGTACGACCGCATCCACTACCGCAAGCGGCTTGAGTGAAGGGGGCGCGGGGACCGCGCGGTCAGCCGTCCGGCCACCAGGTGCGTGCGATGTCCTTCCGCACCTCCGGGCGTCCGGCGGGGCGCTCGTCGGCCTCCTCGCGGATCCGCCGGCTGTCCGTCCTCTTCAGGGGCTTCTGCACAGTAGTGCGGCGCATGGCTGCCTCCTTCGGTGCCCACCGAGTTCCGCGTTGTCACGGGGGTAGACCCTTGTGGCGAGAGTTCCTCATCGGTGCCGGTCTGTCAGTGGTCGCTGTCACACGGACCGAGTGTCAGTGGCAGGTGTCACTCTTGGGGCATGACGAACGAGAGTGACCGCACCGTTGCGGTGAGTGTCGACTGGGATGCCGAAGCCGCCCGGTTCGACGACGAGCCTGATCACGGCCTGCGGGCGCCCGAGGTGCGGGCGGCCTGGGCCGAGCGGCTGCGCACCTGGCTGCCCGGGCGTCCCGCCGACGTCCTGGACCTCGGCTGCGGCACCGGCAGCCTCTCCCTCCTCGCCGCCGAACAGGGGCACCGGGTCACCGGCGTGGACAGCTCACCGGAGATGGTGGCGCGCGCCCGCGCCAAGCTCGCCGGCCGTGACGCGGCGTTCCTGCTCGGTGACGCCGCGGCCCCGCCGGTGGGCGAGCGGCTCTTCGACACCGTGCTCGTACGCCATGTGCTGTGGGCACTGCCCGACCCCGCGCGCGTCCTGCGGCACTGGCGTGCGCTGCTGCGCCCCGCGGGGCGCTTCGTGCTGGTGGAGGGCGTGTGGGGGAGTGTGACCCCGGTCGGCATACCCGCCGACCGGCTCACCGCCCTCCTTGCACCGCTGGCCGCGGACGTACGCGTGGAGCGGCTGTCGGAGGCGGCGGTGCTGTGGGGCAAGGAGGTGAGCGACGAGCGGTACGCGGTGGTGGCGACGGTGTGACAGGTCACGGTGACAGCAGGGCGGTGAAGTCCGGACCCTGGGCCAGGGCCTCCAGCGCGTCGAGTGCGGCCGCGGCCGCCGCCGCGGCCGCCGGGTCCCGCTCCGCCAGCCCGCTCTCCGCGAACTCGTCCTCGTCCAGGCGGCGTACGTCCGTGCCGTCGGCGGAGCGCCACAGGTCCAGGTCGAGGTCCTCGACGACCAGCCGGCCGGCGGCGAGCGTCGCCGGCCGGGTGACGTCGCAGTACCAGCCCTTCAGCGTGCCGTCGGCGGCGCGGACCTCCTTCACCGCGTACCAGCGGTCGCGCCAGTAGAACTCGGTGAAGACATCGCCCTGTTCGAAGCGGACGAAGCCGAAGTCGCGGGCCACGTCACCGGCCCAGGGGGCGCGTACGGTGATCCGGGTGCCGTCGTCGTGGAGCAGCTCCGCCGGATAACGGATCTTCGTGCGGCCAGCCTTGACCAGCACGACGTCCACCACGGCCGTCGGCTCAGCCGAGTTCCCTGACATACCTGACCTCCGTCGCGCAGATGTCGTACCCGAACCACTTGTTGATCGCCAGCATCGGCCCGTTGCCGCTGTCGTTGCCCGTGAACGCCTCGGTGCAGCCGGTCGCGCGGGCCCGGTGCAGGGAGGCGTTCTTGGCGAGTTTGGCGAGGCCCCGGCCACGGAACGCCCGGGCCGTACCGGTCATGACGGTGCCGTACCGGGTGCCGCCGTCGGTGCGGGCCGCACTGAACGCCGCGGGGCGGCCGTCCACCAGGACGACCGAGGTCAGCTCCCGGCTGAACAGCGGGTGCCGCCAGGTCTCGTCCAGCCAGGCCTCGTAGTCGGTGAACTCGGTCCCGATGTCGCTCGGTTCGTCCAGCATCGTCTCCGCGTCCAGGTCGAACAGCGGGCGCGGGTCGTCGGCGAAGTCGGCGCCGGTGCGCAGTTCGACACCCGGGGGCGGGGTCCGCAGCGGGGGGAGGGTGCCGTGCGCGAGGTCGAGCCGGAGGAAGTGCGCGGAGCGGCTCGCGGTGTAGCCGTGGCGCTCGGCGAAGGCACGGTTGGCCGGGGCGTCCAGGACCCAGGCGTACGACGTGGTCGCCCCGACGGCCGACAGGTGTTCCTCCGCCGCGCGGGCGAGGAGGGCGCCGGCGCCCCGGCCGGTGCGCTCCGGATGCACGTACACGTTGGCGAAGCCCTGGCCGGGCTCCGTGCTCTCGTGGGCGAGACCGACCTGGGCCGTACCGATGATCTCGCCGTCCTGCTCCGCGAGCAGCTGCCGGAAGCGGGCGTCCGGGTGCGTGCGCGTGAGGTCGTGGACCACGGACTCCGGGGTGAACAGCATGAAGGGAAGGGCCAGGCGCCGGACCCGGACGAAGCCCTCGGCGTCGGAGCGGACGTCGGGGCGCAGGTCGCGCACGATCACTGTCATGAGCCGCACGCTATGCCGGACGGGTGCGGGGCGCCTCTTGTTTTCCCGGCGGGTGCGGGAGAATCGGGCCGTGACCTTGAAGATCCGCATCGATGACAGCGCGCCGCCGTACGAACAGGTGCGGGCGCAGATTTCCGAGCAGGCGAGGGGCGGGGTGCTGCCGGTGGGGTACCGGCTGCCGACGGTGCGGGGGCTGGCCGAGTCGCTGGGGCTGGCGGTGAACACGGTGGCCAAGGCGTACCGCGCGCTGGAGACGGACGGGGTGATCGAGACCCGGGGGCGCAACGGGACGTTCGTCGCGGCGGCGGGGTCGGCGGCCCAACGCGAGGCGTCGGCCGCCGCACAGGCCTACGCCGACCGGGCCCGGCGGCTGGGCCTGACGGAGGACGAAGCGCTGACCGCGGTGCGCGATGCCCTGCGGGCGGCCTACGCGAAGGGCTGAGCGCGGCCCGGCACCGGCGGGACGCGCCGTGCCGGCTAGATCGCCGCTGCGGCGCAGAAGAAGTGCCTCTCGGGCCGGCGGTCAGCCGCTCGTGGTCAGCTCCGGCGTCCTCGTCACCGGCAGGCCCGCCCGTGCCGCCGCCCTTCCGAAGGCCGCCGCGTCCCGCACCGCCGCTCCGCCCGGGTCGTTGTTGAAGTACGCGTAGACGTCGGCCTTCTCGGGGTACGCCGTGGCGATGCGGTCGACCCAGGTCTCCAGGGAGCGGCGGCCGTAGCGCGGCCACGGTGTCGCCCGGCCCTGGTGGAACCGGACGTAGGCCCAGTCGGTGGTGCGCCACAGCGGGCTCATGGGGCGGGCCCGGATGTCGGACCAGCACAGCGCCGCTGACCGGGACTCCAGGACCTCGCGGGTCTCCCGGGTCCACCAGGAGTCGTGGCGGGGTTCCACCGCCACCCGTGTGCCGCGCGGGAAGCAGGACAGGCACGCGTCCAGCAGCGGCGGGTCGGCCCTGAGCGTCGGCGGGAGTTGGAGGAGGACCGGACCCAGCCGGCCGCCGAGGCCCGCCGCGTGGGTCATCAGGCGGTCGACCGGCTCCTCGGGGGCCTTCAGGCGTTTGATGTGGGTGAGGTAGCGACTGGCCTTCACCGCGATCACGAAGTCCCCGGGGACCCGGTCCCGCCACGACGCGAAGTTCTCGCGGCTGGGCAGGCGGTAGAACGCGTTGTTCAGCTCGACCGTGGTGAAGTGCCTCGCGTACTCCTCAAGCCACGCACGCACGGGCACGCCGGCCGGGTACAGGACGTCCCGCCAGTCCTTGTACTGCCAGCCCGAGGTGCCGATGAACAGGGGCATACCCCCATCAAAGCACTACAGGTACAGCCCCGCGTCCGCGCCCTCCCGCGCCCCCGGTACGGACGTCGGCGCCGTGCCCCTGCGCAGTGCGTACAGCTCCGCCAGGGTGGCCCCCTCGCGGCCGACGCCCTCCTCCGTGCCGAGCCAGTTCACCGCCTCGGGCCGGGTCAGCGGGCCCACCTCGATCCGGGCGAGGCAGCGGCCGGGACGGACCACGGCGGGGTGCAGCCGCTCCAGGTCCTCGTTGGTGGTGACCCCGACCAGGACGTTGCGGCCCTGGCCGAGCAGACCGTCGGTCAGGTTCAGCAGCCGCGACAGCGCCTGCCCCGCCGTGTGCTTGGCCTCGCCGCGGATCAGTTCGTCGCAGTCCTCGAGCAGGAGCAGCCGCCAGCGCCCCTTGCCGGCGCCGTCCTCCTCGCCGATCGCGATGTCCATCAGGTAACCGACGTCGGAGAAGAGCCGCTCGGGATCGAGGACGCAGTCCACCTGGCACCAGTCCCGCCAGGACCGGGCGAGGGTGCGCAGCGCGGAGGTCTTGCCGGTGCCGGGCGGCCCGTGCAGCAGCAGGAGCCGGCCGGCGATGTCCTCCGGGGTCGTCTTCATCAGACGGTCCATCGCGTCCGCCACCGGAGCCGTGTAGTTGGCGCGGACCTCCTCCCACGTACCGGCGGAGATCTGCCGGGTGGTGCGGTGCGGACCGCGGCGCGGCGAGACGTACCAGAAACCCATCGTCACGTTCTCCGGCTGCGGTTCCGGCTCGTCCGCCGCGCCGTCCGTGGCCTCGCTCAGCACCTTCGCGGCCAGCTCCGCGGTGGTGGCGGTGACGGTGACGTCCGCGCCCCGGTTCCAGCGGGAGACCAGCAGCGTCCAGCCGTCGCCCTCCGCCAGGGTCGCGCTGCGGTCGTCGTCGCGGGCCACCCGCAGCACCCGTGCCTGGCTCGGCAGCAGGGTCGCCCCGGAGCGCACCCGGTCGATGTTCGCCGCGTGCGAGTACGGCTGCTCGCCGGTCGCGAAGCGGCCGAGGAACAGCGCGTCGACGACATCGGACGGGGAGTCGGAGTCGTCGACGTTGAGCCGGATCGGCAGCGTCTCGTGCGGCTTGGCAGACATGTCGCCATGATCCGTCACCGGGGCCCGGCGCGCACCCGTTTTCCGAAGTGGGCGGCGAGTGTCGGAAGTGCCCCGAGCTTCCGGAGTGTCCCGAGTGCCCCCCCGGACCTGTTACACGGATGCCGATCGCCGATTCCTCCCCCTGGGGCGATTCCCGCCGTTACCGTTGTCCTTGATGGGACGTCATGGGTGGAATTCGGGGGCTGGGCGGTGGCGGCTCACCGCTCTGCTCGGCGTGGGCATGGCCGCTCTCGCCCTGATCGTGACCCTGGTCCACACGCTTCCCGGCGGCGGGAGCGGCACCACGGGCACCAGCCGGGACGGAGACAAGGTGCACGGCACCCCCGCGACCCCGAAGGACCCGGCCGAACCGTACGTGGGCTGGGGCTTCACCCACACCCAGTACAGCGCCGACGAGGGCAGCGCGACCGCCACCGACCGGGTGGAGAACCTCCTGGCCAAGGACGCCGGGCTGCCGCAGAACCAGGCCGTCATGGGCTGGGGCGCCGACAACCCCGAGCCGGTGAAGGGGCGTTACGACTTCGGTGCCCTCGACCGCCGGGTCGACTTCATGCGCAGGTCCGGCGGCACCCCGGTGATCACCCTGTGCTGCTCGCCGGACTGGATGAAGGGCGGCAGGGCCGGTGTGGGCAACACCGACTGGAGCCAGGCCGCCCTGGAGACCGCGCCGACCCCCGACCACTACCAGGACTACGCGGACCTCGCCGCGACCGTCGCCAGGCGCTACCCGGACGTCCGGCACTTCATCGTCTGGAACGAGTTCAAGGGCTTCTGGAACAACTCCGAGGACCGCTGGGACTACGAGGGCTACACCAAGCTCTACAACCTCGTCTACAAGGCGTTGAAGGCTGTGGACAAGGACATCATGGTCGGCGGCCCCTACCTCGTCATGGACAGCTTCGACCCACGGCAGACCGACAACGCCTCCGCCACCCTCAAGGGCCCCTGGGGCGTCCTGGACCAGCGGGTCGTCGACGCCTTCGACTACTGGAACACCCACAAGGCGGGCGCCGACTTCGTGGTCGTCGACGGATCCAGCTACACCAACGACGACGACCTGCTGCCCGACGAGTTCGCGGCCACGCGGAAGCTGACGTACGTCAGCCAGTGGGTGCGCGCGCAGACGCACGGCCTGCCGCTGTGGTGGGCCGAGTACTACGTGGAACCCGCCGACGGCACCGACGCACGCGACGGCTGGACCGAGGCGCACCGGGTCGCCGTCCAGGCCACCGGGATGATGGCCCTGGTCGAGGGCGGCGCCGACTCCGGCTTCTACTGGAACCCGGAGGACGAGAAGGGCGGGGACTGCGCCGGCTGCCTGTGGACCACGACCGACAGCGACGACGGCGGACGGCCCGAGCCCATGTACGACCTGGTGTCCCGCTTCTCCCGGGCCTTCCCGCCCGGAACCAGGTACGAGAACGTGTCCGTCGCCGGGGCCGACGCGTCCGACGTCCGGGTCCTCGCCAGTGACCGGACGGTCCTGGTCGTCAACACCCTCGACCGCCCGATCAGCGCCCAGGTGGACGGTCAGCGGCTCGACCTGACGGCGTACGAGGTCGGGTGGCTCACCAGGTGAGCCACCCGAACCTCCTCACTTGAGCGTCAGGAACCGCTGCGCCAACGACGCCAGCAGCACCGCCAGCAACGGCATCGAGAACCAGAAGCTGCCCTGGAGCAGCCGCAGCTGCCGCACCCCCGGCCGCACCGCGACCCGGACCAGCTCACGCGCCGTCAGCAGCAGGATCAGCGCCACGGCCGCCAGGCCGCCGATCACCGACCACGGCGTCCAGGTGATCCGCGGCCCGATCGGCCCCGGATCCGGTTGCGGCACCGCGCCCGCCGGCCGGGTGCGCAGCGCGTACATGGTCACGTCGTCGTTGACCAGGACCTTCTTCAGCTCCTGCCGGTCGTCCAGGTTCTGGATCAGTCGGCCCGCCCAGGTCGCCGAGTAGCCGGCGTCCATCCGCAGATACGTGACCTGACCCCTGTTGACCATCAGATACGAGTTCGGACCGGCGTCCCTGAGCGCCTTGACCAGGCTCGACACCAGCACCGGGTCGGTGGGCGCGAGCGTCGGCACGTAGTCGACCCGTTCCATGTCCCTGGCACCCCACGGAATCGCCGGGGTCACGTCGTTGACCGTGTCGTTGCTCAGCCACAGCAGCCGTACCGTCGGCCTGTCGTGGGCGTAGACGTAGTCCATGGCGGCGACCTCGCCGGGCCGTACCCGCTCGAACGACTCGTTGCCCCAACGGGCCACCAGGAAGCCGCCCATGAGGAGCAGACCCGCCAGCAGCGCGGCCACCGGCGCCAGACTGACCCGGTCCTTCTCGCGCTCCTTCGCCGTGGCGCCGGTGCGCGGGAACAGGGCGAGCGCGGCGAGCAGGGCCGCGCCCGGCACGGCGAACATGAAGACCCGCAGCGCCATCTCGCCGCCGTAGGACTGCATGCCGAAACCCAGGAACGGCACGAAGGTCAGCACCAGCAGGGAGCGCTCGCGGTACCGGTGGAAGCGGCGGCGCCACCAGCCCCAGACGGCGAACGCCATCATGCTCCCGGCCAGCAGGACCCGGACGTACAGCACCAGCTTGTGGGTCGAACTGCCGCCCTGGATACGGCCGGAGACCGACGTCGACACATTGCTGCCGATCCCGCCGACCCCGCCGAACAGCTCGTCGAAGTGACCGGACCAGTACGGCTCGGCCATGAAACCCAGCCAGACGGCCGCGACCACCCCGAACAGGACCGGCAGGCCGCGCAGTTCGGACCGGCCGACCAGCACCAGCACCGCCAGCACGCCCAGCATCACGAACGGGGTGAGCTGGTGCGCCGGGACCGTCGCCGCGTACAGACCGATCAGCACCATGAGCAGCACGGCCTGCTGCCGGCGGTCGGCCGGCTCGACCTCCGCCTCGCCGGGCCGGAACCTCGTCCAGATGACGTGCGGGGCGCGGAACCAGACGAGCAGGATCGCCACGAACATCAGGTACAGCAGATACGTGAAGCCCTGCGGGGAGAAGTAGTCCTGGCCGACCCAGCCGCACAGCACGAAGAACCAGATGCCGGTCCACTTCGCCCGCCAGCCCGCCCGCAGCGACCGTACGAGCAGGAACATCGGTGCCAGGTAGGCGAGCTGGATGAAGGTCGGCCACCACCGGATGACCTCGGTGAAGTCCGTGACCCCGCAGGCCCTGCCGATGAAGGCGGCCGCCGCGAAGAAGCCCGGCCAGCTCCAGCGGGCGTCCAGGTCGGGCACGGCCGAGCCGGTGCGGTCGACGTAGTCGATGAACCCGAGGTGCTGCCAGGCGGTCGGGAAACGCGGCTCCGTCTCGATCACGGCGGGCAGCGCGTGCAGCGACACGACCGTCGCCAGCAACGTGACGAGCAGCAGCGTCTTGTGCTCCCGGCGCCGCCACAGCAACGCGGCGAACACCGCGACCAGCAGCGCCGCCCCGATGAGCGTCGGCAGCGGCAGCACCGAGACCAGCCCGAGGCCGCCCGTCCGGTCCAGGTCGGCGTCGTCGAGCCGGGCCGCCGGCACCCAGTACAGCAGCAGGGCGGCGACCAGCAGACAGCCGAGGACGACGCCCGGCCGGGTGGGCGTCAGCCGCTCCCGCAGCGACCGGGCGGGTTCCTCCGGAGCCTCGGCCGGCACCTTCGCTTCCCCCGCCGCCGTTTCCGGTACGACCCTCTCCCCGAACGGCGCGTCGACGACCTCGGCCTCCTTCAGCAGCGAGACCTCGGCCGGCCCGAGCGAGGCCTCCGCCCCGGGCTCGTGCTCCTCCACCGGCAGCCCCGGGTTCCGGGGCGGCCGCAGCGCCCACGTCGGACGGTCGTCGGGCCGTACGACGGGCGTACCCGTGGGCGGGGTTCCCGGTCCCGGCCGTACGTCGGGCCGCCGCTCCACGTGGTCGAAGTCGACGTGGACGCCGAGGGCGAGGGTGTCGCTGTCCAGCGCCCAGGCCGGACGTCGCCTGCGCGGCGCGGCCGAAGCGGACGGGGCTTCACGCGTGCCCAGGTCGGCGAGGTCGCCGTCCGGTGCGGTGCCCTCGGGGATCTCGGCCGGGGCCGCCCGCAGCGTCCGCCACAACCGGGGCGCCGCGACGGTCACGATCACCGTGAGGCTGGAGATCTCGGCCACGCCCGCGCCGGTCAGCCCCATCCGGGGCAGGAGCAGCAGGGTCAGACCGAGCACCAGGACGCACAACAGGCCCTGCAGCCAGGCCAGTCCGGCGGTCCGGCTCTGGGCGCGCAGCACGGCGAAGTAGGTCTCCATCACGACCCGCAGCAGCGCGCCGACCGCGAACCAGCGCAGCAGCGGCGTCGCCGCGTCCGCGTAACCCGGCCCGAACACACCGAGGATCCAGGGCGCCCCGAAGAACAGCAGCGCGCAGAGGGGGATCATGATCCGGGCCATCCGCCGGAGCGCGGCCCGGGCGTTCGCGGCCAGCCGCGCCGGGTCGTGCGAGCCCTCGACGGTGAGCGAGGCGCCCATGTTGATGGCGAGCAGGTTGGTGGTGCCGCCGATGGTGGTGGTGATGTAGAAGTACGCGTTGTCCTCGGAGCTGACCTGCGAGGCGATGATCACCGGGACCAGGTAGACCACGGCGAGGGAGAACAGCGAGCCGGTGTAGTCGCCGGCCAGGAACCTGCCGGTCTCCCTCAGCGTGGGCGGTTTCGCGTGGTCCTCGGTCGCCTTGACGTGCCGGGGCACCAGCCGCCGGAAGACCAGCCAGCCCAGCGGCACGAACGAGGTGGCGATCGCGGCGACCCAGGAGACGAAGACACCGGCCACCGGGATCGCCGCCGCGAAGGCCACCAGGAGCGCCAGTTTGACCGCCGAGAACACGGTGTTGCCGACCGGTACCCAGGGCGCGTTGCGCAGCCCGGTCAGCACCCCGTCCTGGAGGGTGAGCAGGTTCCAGGCGACGACGGCCAGCACGAACCCGGCCCCGGGCAGCGGCCCGTGCAGGAAGCGGTACGAGGGACCCCAGACCCCGAGGGTCATCAGGAAGACGCCGGCCGCCAGTGCCACGACCAGCGAACTGCCCGCGTAGGTGCGGAAGATGAACGCGCCGGTCCGGCGTCCGGCGACCGGGATGAAGCGGGCCAGCGCGCCGGTCAGGGTGACCGCGGTCAGGCCCGCGAGGAGCTTCATGGCGGCGATCGCGGCGGAGCCCTGGCCGACCGCCGACTCCGAGTAGTAACGGGCCGCGGCCAGCCAGAAGCCGAGACCGAGCACGGCGGAGATGCCGGTGTTCAGCATCAGCGCGTAGGCGTTGCGGAACAGCGGGCTGCCGCCGGGCGGACCGCCCCGTCCGGTCAGGCGAAGACGGCGCCCCGACTGCTCGGGCGCCGGCGTCTCGGTGGTCGCGGCCTCGGTTGTGGTGGTCGTGTCAGACACGGGAACGGCTGGCCTTCCGGCGGACCTGTCGGGCTCTGCGGAGAACGGCGTACCCCTTGGTGAGGGCACGGTCCTTGGCGAAGGTGCGGGTGATCGCCCGGCCTTCCAGCAGCCGGGTGAACTCCTCGGTGTCCGTGCTGCGGCGAACGGTGACGCGGTGCAGGGCGTACGGGCCCTGACGGCGGCGGGCGAGACCGTTCTCGACGGCGAGCGCCTGGGTGAACCCGGCCGCTCGCACGGCCGTGCGCACCCGGCGGCTGGAGTAGCCGTACGGGTAGGCGAACGAGGTCGGTTCGGTGCCCGTCTCGTCGGTGACGATCTCCTTGCAGCGGACCAGCTCCTCGCGGAGCCGGTCGTCGTCGAGCTGGTCGAGCTCCGGGTGGGTGTGGCTGTGGCCGCCGATCTCGCAGCCCGCGTCGGCCAGTTCGCGCACCTGGTGCCAGTCGAGCATGGTGTCCAGGCCGCCTCCGGTGTCGTGGGCGCCCCTGATCCAGCCCGTCGAGACGAACAGGGTGGCCGGGTAGCCGTGCTCGGCGAGCACGGGCAGGGCGTGGCGGTGCACACCCTCGTAGCCGTCGTCGAAGGTGATCAGGACGGGCCGCTCGGGCAGCGGGCCGCCGGAGCGCCAGCTCGCGGCCAGCTCGGCGGTGCTGACGGGGGTCAGGTCCAGTTCGCCGATGAGCGCCAGCTGTTCGGCGAACGCCTCCGGCGCCACCGACAGCGCGCGGGTGGCGTCGTTCGGCGCGGTCGCCACCGAGTGGTACATGAGGATCGGCACCGGCGCCTCGGCGGCGGCCCCCCTTGCGGCCGCTGCGGTCATCGCCGGTCCTCCTCGCTCCGGATCCCGGCGACGGTGAAGGTCGCGCCGCCCCGCCGGGCCCGTACGCTTCCCACCACGTAGCCGCCGGCGGCCGTCAGCACCCCGGCGACGATCGCGCCCGCGCGGCCCGCGCCGCCCGGCCGGGCCAGCAGCGCGTCCCGCAGGCCGCGGGCGACCCCGGCGGGCAGCACGCGCGTGGCGTACCGGCGTTCGGACTCCAGGCCCTTGCCGGCGCCCACGCTCCGGGCGACCAGGGCCTTGGAGAGGCCCTCGGCGTAGGCGCGGGTGCGGAAGTAGCCGAAGTGCTCGCGCACTTGCGGTACCCGGTGGTGGATCACCGCGCGGTCGTCGATGAGCAGCACGGCGTCCGGGCGGGCCCGGGTGAGCCGGATGCACAGCTCGGTCTCCTCGCAGCCCAGCGGGCGCCTGTCGCCGTCGCGGCCGATGCCGGTGGCGAAGCCGCCCGCCGCGTCGAAGGCCGTACGCCGGAAAGAAGCGTTTCCCCCGAGGACGTTGCGGACCCGGACCCGGCCGGCGGGCAGGCCCCGGTAGGTGCAGCCGACCACCCAGTCGAACTCCTCCGGGAACCAGTCGGGGCGGCGGCCCGAGGCCCAGACCGGCACGGTCCGGCCGCCGACCGCCATCACGTGCGGGTCGGTGTACCCCTCGGCGAAGCGGCGCAGCCAGTCCCGTTCGGCCACGGCGTCGTCGTCGAGGAAGGCGATCACCTCGCCGTACGAGGCGGCGATGCCGGTGTTGCGGCCCGCGGACAGTCCGCGGGGGCCCGCGTTGGCGAGCACCCGCACCTCCGCGGCCTCCTTGTACTCCTTCGTGAGCCGTTCCAGGAGCGCCGGGTTGTGGTCGACGACCAGCAGGGTCTCCAGCGCCGGGTACGACTGGGCGCGCACCGAGGCGACCGCCGCGAGGATGTCCTCCCAGCGGTCCTCGGTGTACACGCAGATCACGACGGAGATGCCGGGATCGCTCAAGACGACTCTCCCCGGCCCGTGCTGAGCATCGGGGAGTGCCGCACCTGCCGGCGCAGGTCACGCCGGTTGGAGCGCTCCTTGAGGATCACCTTGAGCACCCGCAGGCCGTCCCGTACGGCGCGCAGGTTGCTGGTGCCGTGGATGCGGAGGTACTCGTAGCTCGGAATCTCCTGCACCTTCAGGCCCGCCTTGACGACCCGGATGTTGATCAGGGTCTCGATCTCGAAGCCGGTGCAGTCGAGGTCGATCTTGTCGAGGCAGTGCCGCCAGAACGCGTTGTACCCGTAGCACAGGTCGGTGTAGCGGGCGCCGAACTTGCGGTTGACGACCGTGCACAGCGCCCAGTTGCCGAGCTTGCGGATGAAGGTCATGTCGTCGGTGCCGCCGCCGTTGGCGAACCGCGAGCCCTTGGCGAAGTCCGCGCCCGAGACCAGGGCGGACACGTACGACACGATCTCGTGGCCGTCGGCCGAGCCGTCCGCGTCCACCATGACGACGATATCGCCGGTGCACGCCTCGAACCCGGTGATCAGGGCATCCCCCTTGCCCTTGCCACGCTGTTCGACGACTTTCACCCCCGGCCACAACTCCCGTGCCACTTCAACGGTGTTGTCGGTGGAATTTCCGTCCACGAGAACCACTTCGTGGATCCAGCCGGGAAGTGTCTTGAAGACGTAGGGAAGATTCTCCGCCTCGTTCATGGCGGGAATCACCACGCTCACCGGCGGTGTGATCGCCAGGTGAGTGGAGATCGGTCGGTATTCGGCAGCCATTGACGGATCTTGGCCCGACGCCGGCTGGCGCAGAACGGAACTCACGAGTCTTGTCCCTCTCGTCCGGTGGACCGCCCGCCCCTGGGTGGCCCGCTTCTGTGCCCGGTTCGAAAGGGGGGTTCTCATCCACGGCGCGGAAAAAGGATCTCCGTATCCGCGGATGAGCTGGCAAAGCTGGCCGGTCTGCCGGAAAACGGCAGCCGGTCGCGCGGCACGACTCGGAAACGACAGGTGTCACAGCTGTTGCGTCTGCGTTCACCGAGCACGGCACCCCCCCGGGTGAGATGTACGACGGTATTGATGATTGGACCGGTATGGCAAGGCCTGGAAGGAGGCCTCACGTTTTTGTTGGTTTGGCCGTTACGCAACTTTGGCCGACCGTGTTCATTTACTCGAACGGATTTTCCTCACCCGTTCGAGAATTCGCTCCACCGGTCGCAGACGTACCAGCAGTAGCAGGAGAAGGCTGATCACGGCGACGGCGACGATCCCGCCGCGCCACGACCAGCGATGAGTGGCGAGCATGCCCTGGGCGACCAGCATGTCCAGGGCGACGGCACCCGCGAGCGCGGTGAGGACCCGGGCGAACGGGTCGAGTCCGCGCAGCGCCAGGGTGATCGCCGCGGCCGGCGCGGCGAGCAGGAACAGCAGGACGAGCGGTGCCCGCAGCGGTGAGCCGGAGTCGGTCAGCGCGAGCAGTGCGCCGCCCGCGGCGACGGCCGTCGCCGCTCCCGCGAGCACGGGTCCCAGGTCCCTCCCCGGTCCTGGCCGTGCCCGTTCGTCCGCTGCTGACGATGACTTGAGCCGTATGGTCTGCATGGCCGACTTTGCCCCCCAAGGCGCCGGATGCCGGGCTTCAATGTCGCGCAGCCGAACGGGGGGCGTCAAGCGGGTCTTTGGACATGACCGTTCCTTGATGTCACAGGTGATCCGGGATCGATACGGAAGCGGCTGGTTGCGTCATAAAAAGATTTGGCATGGACACTTCCCGTCAACACGCGCGGTTGGTACGAAAGTTGTGGCAGAGATCCTGCTAAAGGGAGGTTCCATGAGACGTTCCCGAATTACGGCATACGTGACTTCACTCCTCCTCGCCACCGGGCTCACCCTCACCGGGGCGGCCGCGACGCAGGCCGAGGCCGCGACCGGGGGCTACGTGGCGCTCGGCGACTCGTACTCCTCCGGCGTCGGCGCCGGCAGCTACATCGGTTCGAGCGGCAGCTGCGACCGCAGCACCAACGCCTACCCCTACCTGTGGAACGCCGCCCACAGCCCGTCCTCGTTCTCGTTCCTCGCCTGCTCCGGCGCCACCACCGACGACGTGCTCTCCGGCCAGCTCGGCTCGCTCAGCTCCTCGACCGCCCTGGTCTCCCTCACCATCGGCGGCAACGACGCGGGCTTCGCCGACGTCATGACGACCTGTGTGCTCAACTCGGACAGCACCTGCCTGTCCCGGATCAGCACCGCCGAGGCGTACGTCGATTCCACCCTCCCCGGAAAGCTCGACGCCGTGTACGACGCGATCAGCGCCAAGGCACCCAACGCCAGGGTCGTCGTCCTCGGCTACCCGCGCTTCTACCAGCTGGGTACCACCTGCCTCGGCCTCTCCGCGACCAAGCGCACCGCCATCAACAACGCCGCCGACTACATCGACACCGCCATCGCCAAGCGCGCCGCCGACCACGGTTTCACCTTCGGCGACGTGCGCAGCGCGTTCTCCGCCCACGAGATCTGCTCCGGCAGCTCCTGGCTGCACAGTGTCAACCTGCTGGACATCACCGAGTCGTACCACCCCACCGCGGCCGGCCACTCCGGCGGCTATCTGCCGGTCATGACCAGCAACGCGTGAACCCGCGGTACCTCAGCCCCCGGTCACGAGCTCGAAGGTGACGGCGTATCGGAGGCCCCGGCGCTCGGGGTCTCCGTCGCCGAGGTGCAGGTGACCGAGAACGGCACCGAGTCGGACGTGGTCCGCACCGGGCTGCGCACCTCGACCGCGATCGCGTCGTTCAGCGTCCCGCTGTCGGACCAGGTGCTGACGGTCACCTTGGTCTGCCGGGTCCTCCCGCCGCCGTCCGGGAAGGACAGCGTCTTCCAGCCCTGGTCGTCGAGCGACCCCTTCTTCAGCACCCACCGGTACTGGACCTGCGCGGGCAGACTCCCGATCGTGAACGTCGCGGTGAACGAGGGCGCCTGCGCGGTCGGCGGCGGGCAGCTCCCCGAGTAGTCGGTACCGGACCCGGCCACGCTCACCCGCACGCTCTGCGCGGTCGCGCTGCTGCTCGCGGACGCCGACGCCGACGGCGACGCGGACTTCGAGGCGCTGCTGCGGCTGGGTGCGGGCGAGCTGAGGCTGCCGGCCGACTGACTCGCCCCGGCGTCGCCGCCGTCCCCGCCCCCGTTGTCGTGGTTGAGCAGGGCGTACACCAGCCCGCCCAGTGCGAGGGCGACCAGGACCAGGCCGACGAGCAGGACGGTACCGGCGCTGCGGTTGCCACCGCGGTCGTCCTCCGGCGGCCGGGAGTCCGTCGGGATGGGCAACGGAGGGGTGGGGGCGCCCTGGTAGGGCTGGTGGGCGACCTGGGTCGGGGCTTCGTACGGCGCCGGGACCGGGACGGTCACCGCGGTGTGCGGGGTGCCGCCGGCTGCGATCAGCCGCAGGTCCCGCTCGGCCTGTTCGGCGGGGAGCCGGGCGGCCGGGTCCTTGCGGAGCAGCCCCTCGACGACCGGGCCGAGCGGTCCCGCCCGGTACGGCGGCGGCAACTCCTCGTCCACCACGGCACGCAGGGTGCTCAGCGGGGTGTCCTGCCGGAACGGCGAGGCACCCTCGACCGCCGCGTACAGCAGCACCCCGAGCGACCACAGGTCCGACTCGGGGCCGAACGCGCGTCCGAGCGCCCGCTCCGGGGCCAGGTACTCGGGCGATCCGATGACCTCGCCGGTCATGGTCAGTGCCGAGCTGCCCTCGACGGTGGCGATGCCGAAGTCGGTGAGCACCACCCGGCCGTCGTTCGACAGCAGCACGTTGGCCGGCTTCACGTCACGGTGCAGCACCCCGGCGGAGTGCGCGGCCCGCAGCGCGGACAGCACCTCGGCGCCGACGCCCGCGGCCCGCTGCGGCGACATCGGGCCCTCCGCCTCCAGCGCGTCGGCCAGGGACACCCCCCGGACCAACTCCATGACGACCCAGGGCCGTCCGCCCTCCATCGCGACGTCGTACACCGTCACCACGTTGCGGTTGGCGATCCGGGCGGCGGCCCAGGCCTCGCGCTCCAGCCGGGCGTACATCCGCTCGACGTCGGGGCCGGGCAGCCCGGCCGGCGCCCGCACCTCCTTGACGGCGACCTCACGGCCCAGCACCTCGTCGCGGGCCCGCCACACGGTGCCCATACCGCCCTCGCCCAGCGGCGACAGCAGTCGGTAGCGGCCGGCGATCACTCGCTCTCGGCCGGGCTCATCGGTCACCGGTGCCCCCCCCACGGCAGCTCGCGCGAACTCATCACAAACGTAACTCAGAGCAGGGCGGCGGAGGCGCCCTTGAGGACCAGCCCGACACCCAGGGCCACGACCACGAGCGCCGAGGCGAGCGGGGTCGTCCTGCGGACCAGGGTGGCCATGGGGTGGGTGGTCAAGCGAGGGCGTTTGTCCAGCACCCGAGTCATTCCCGTACCCAGCTTGACGACGGCGAACCCGGCGGCGGTCAGCGTCAGCGCGAGGCCGATGCCGTAGGCGACGACGAGGAGCAGACCGAACCAGGCCTGTCCGAGGGCGGCGGCCCCGACGAGGACGACGACGGCGGACGGGCTGGGGACCAGCCCGCCGGCGAAGCCGAGGAGGAGGGTGCCGCGCACGGTGGGGGCCGTTTCGTGGGTGTGGGTGTGGCCGCCGTGGGTGTGCGTGTGGCCGTGCCCGGAGCCGTGGTCGTGGCTGTGACCGTGCTCGTGATCACGCGTGTGCGTGTGCCCG
Source organism: Streptomyces sp. NPDC007162 (assembly GCF_040634175.1). Classification (NCBI taxonomy): domain Bacteria; kingdom Bacillati; phylum Actinomycetota; class Actinomycetes; order Kitasatosporales; family Streptomycetaceae; genus Streptomyces; species Streptomyces sp. NPDC007162. The sequence goes on along the minus strand of NZ_JBEYFC010000022.1, from coordinate 19,545 downwards.
TGGTCGTGATCGTGGTCGTGCGGGTGTCCGTGACCGTGGTGGGGTCCGTGCCCGTGTTCCTGGGCGTTCCCGCCGGCATGGGTGTGCGCCGCTCCGGCCAGTGCCAACTCGGGTTCGGGTGCGTGTTCGTGGTGCCGGGCGTGCGCGTGGACCCTGGTGCGCCAGGCCCTTCGGGTCAGGTTCAGCCCTGCTGCCAGGACCATGAGGCCGCTCGCGATGCCCAGCCAGGCGATCACCGACGGGGTGGCCGCCGAACCCGCCGTGACCAGCACCCCCAGGGCGACCACGCCGAGGGTGTGGGTGACCGTGACCGACGCGGCCAGCGGGAGGACGTCGCGGAGCCGGGCCCGGCCCCCGCGGGCCGCCGCCGTCGCCGCCATCAGGGTCTTGCCGTGGCCCGGTGCGAGGGCGTGCAGCGCGCCGAGGGCGATCGCGATGAACAGCGCGAGCGTGGCGAAGCCGAAGGTGAGGTGGTTGCGCGCGACCAGGTCGGTCAGGGCCTGGGTCCAGCGGTCGATGCCCCGGGGGAGGATCTCGGAGCCCGGAGTGTCCTGCCGTTCCGCGGCGAGCGCCGGGCCACCCGGCCGGACCCGGACCGCGGCGGTCGTGATGTCGGCCGGGGAGGAGAGCAGGTCCTTGGGGTAGCTGGTGAGTTCGTGCGAGAGGGAGGTCTTCGGTACGTCCGTCCGCGTCAGCGTCATCCGGTCGCCGCGTGCCGTGATCTCCCGCCAGCCGGGGCCGGAGTCGGTGCCCGCGCTGTGGAAGCCGAGGGCGACGGTGGCGCCCTTCGGGAGCGGCGCGCTGAACCGGCACGACACCCGCAGGGTGTTCAGCCCCGCCTGGCCGGGCCGGAGTTGGGCGTGACTGGAAGTGACGGTCAGGGGCGTGGCCGTGCCGTCGACGGTGAGCCTGCTGCCGTCGGCCGCCGTAGTGCAGCGCTGCTGGGCCCACTTGGCCGTGCCCAGTCGCTTCAGGTCCGGCTTGGCCTGGGTCGCGGGGATCTCGGCGAGGTCCTCGAAGTGGTCGACGCGGAGCTGTCCGGGGGCGGCGACCAGACCGTCGTACTTGTTGACGGTGAAGTTGCCGAGCGGGTGGGCGCTCGCGGCCGTGGCCGGGAGGAGGGTGAGGCCGCAGACGACGACGAGGAGGGCCGCGGCGCGGCGGCGGAGGTTCACTTCGAGGCCTCCAGCGCCTTGCGGGCGGCACGGGCGCCGAGCGGCGAGAAACCCGGGTTGAGATCGAGGGCCTTGGTGAGCGCCGCGCGGCCGGCCGCCTGCTCGCCGTTGGCCAGCTCGATCATGCCCAGGTGGTAGCTGAAGGAGGCGTTGCGGTAGCCGGTGGCGGTGGCCCGGCGGGCGTACGGCAGCGCTTCCTTGTCGTGGCCGTTGACGTGCAGGGCCCAGGCCAGCGCGTCCGCCGTGTGGACGGTGTGGCGGCGGGCCCACTCGGCGCGCGCGGCCTTCAGCGCCTCGGCCTTGTTGCCGTGGTCGGCGGCGGCGAGCGCGGTGTCCAGGTCGGCGTTGACACCGTTGGCACGGGCCAGCGCGATCCAGGCCTCGACGAGGGAGTACTGGTTCTCGGCCTTCTCCTTGTCGCCCTTGGCGCCCCGGTCCTCGTACAGCTCGCCGAGCTCCACCAGGGGCTGCGGCAGGGGATAGCGGGAGACGACCAGCTCCATGCCCTTGATGGCGTCGGCGCGGTCGCCGCTCGCCGCCTGGGCGCGGGCCCGGCCCTCCAGCGCGGGGAGGTAGTTCTCGTCGGCGGTCAGGGCGCGGGCGTAGTAGTCGAGGGCGCTCCTGTAGTCGCCCTGGTTCCAGGCGAGCAGGCCGAGCTGCGCCGCCACGTACGCGATGTCGCCCTTCGAGGTGGCCGTGGACAGCGCCTGTTGCAGCACCTGCCGGGCGGTCTTCACGTCACCGCGCAGCTCCCGCACGTACGCGTAGCGGGTGAACACCGGTACGCCCGGTTTGCGCTGGTCGGCGAGGTCGGCCGCCTTGGCCGCGTCGGCGTACCGGCCGAGTTCGACCAGGGCGTCGATCCGGGAGGCCAGGGCGCCCGCGTTGTACGGGTTCTGCTTCAGGGCCCGGTCGGCGTAGGTGAGCGCGTCGGCGAACTGGTGCCGGGCGGCGGCGAGCGCGGCCTGCCCGGCCAGCGCCTGGTCGTTGCCCGGGGTGATCTGGAGGGCGCGTTTCAGGGCTTTGTCGGCCTGCGGGTAGCGGGACGGGTCGCCCTTGGTGCGCGCCTGCTCGACATAGGCGAGGCCGAGCGTGGCCCAGCTGTCGGAGTCCTTCGGCTGGGTGCGCAGATGGGCCTGGAGAGAGGCGATGCTCGCGTCGAGGCTGCCGCTCGCGAGCAGCGCCGGCGACACGGCGCTCGACGCGGCGACCGGTGTCGTACCGCTGTCCCGGGACGCCCCGAAGGCGATGGCGCCGCCGGTCAGCGCCACGGCCAGCAGCACGGCGGAACCCGCGAGCCGGACCCGCCGCCAGTTCCGCCCCGCGGCGGCGAACCGGCGCAGGGCGGTGACACGCTCGTCGTCGTTGCGGTCCGGCGTGTCCTTCGCGTCGGCGGGCTGCTTGTCGTTCGTACCCGGGGCCATGCCCTCTCCTAGTAGCTGTCGCATGGGGCGGCGCGGCCCGCTGCCGTGGGGGATGGGGTGGGAGCGGGCCGCGCCAGTCTGTGAGGTGGGGAATCGTCGCCTAGTACGGGCGCTGCATCCGGCGGCGCCACCAGCCGAACCCGGTGCCGATCAGCAGCACGCCCGCCGCACCCGCGGCCGCCGATCCCGCGATCAGCGTCGTGTTGCTGCCGCTGGAGCCGGGCAGGGCGTCACCGAGCGCGCTCTTCGTGGTGCTGCCGGTGCCCTTGGCGAGCGGACCGTGCGACCCGGAGGTCGGCTCGGCCACGTACGGGAAGTACTTCTCGAAGTTCTTGTCGTTCTTGTCGACCGCGTCGCCCAGGTCGTTCTTGGAACCGACCAGTTCGCCCTCCATGACCTGGAGTGCCTCGTCGATGACGTCGTCGGTGAGCCGGCGCCCGTTCGGGAAGCCCGCGTTGTCGCCGTCCAGCACACCGAGCCGCTTGGGCTTGGCGGTGGGCTTGATGGACGTGTTCAACCGGAGCATCTCCGACGGAGTCGCGTACGGCTGGAGGGTGTTGAGGCCCTTGACGCCCGTGAGGAACACGCTGACGAGGTCGTTGCGTGGCTCCTTCGGCGCCTTGATGTGGTAGATCGCCTCGATGAGCTTCGGCAGCTCCGGGTTGGTGACGTTCTTCAGGAACTGCGCGTCGTCCTTGGGCTGGGACGCGTTGAACTTGTCCTTGTCCTTCTGCGGGTTGACGACCTCGTTGACCAGCGGGTTGCCGAGGCGCGAGACCTGTGTGTAGTAGCCCTGCGCGTTCCGGCGCTGGGTGGTCGCGTAGATGCCGACGGTCGGACGTGACGCCGACTGCCGGATCAGGTCGTTCGGCACCTGGAGGGCGAGCGTGTTGACGTTGTAGCCCTTGAGGGTGTCGTTGCCGACCTCGGAGAGGTTGCCGCCGTACAGCAGGTCGAAGACGCGCAGGTCGGCGAAGAACGGGTCGTCGGCCTGGCCGGCGAAGGTCGCGCCGCCGTTCGAGGTCTTGTAGATGGCCTGCGCGCGCAGCTTCGCGTAGTCCGGCATCGAGGCCTTGCCGACGTCCGACGGGGCGGCCGGGATGTCGCTGGCGATCCTCGTCGTGTACTGGTGCTTGCCGTTCTTGAACTTGAGGAGGTCCAGGTTGTACGACTGCGTGACGTTCAGGTCCGGGTCGGTCAGGTTGTCGACCACACCCGTGTTGTAGAGGAACGTCTTCTTGTTCTTGATCTGGGTCTTGAAGGTGTAACGGAAGACCAGGTCGTCCTTCGCGTCACCGTTGTTGTCGATGTGGATGTCGTACTGGGCGTCGTCCGCGAACTGGTAGAAGTTCGGGCCGCCCGACGGCTCCTCGAACGGGATGTAGTCCGACACGATCGTCGTGGTGTCGGGCTTGTCCGGACTGACGAACGCGTACAGGTCGGTGTTGTCGTACTGCGGAGTCCCCGAGATGAGGGGGGCTTCCCGGTGGGAGGAGGCAGCGGCCACCCCCGGTTCCAGCGCGGCGACGCTGGCGGCTGTGATTCCGCCGGTGGCCAGTGCCCCACAGATGAGGGTGAGAAGGCCCTTGCGCCCCGCACCGCTCCTGGAGATTTGAGGTGTCATGCCGTCCGTCCCTCGGTCCCAACTTGCTTGACGGACGGGTATACGGAGCTGGAGGGCCGTTTGGATTGGTCGGAAGAAAAAAATCTTTTCTTCCTGCTCGACCCGCGTTTTTGCCTCCCGCTTACGTACTTCTGCCGGAGGTGCGTCCAGTTGCGAATGCGTGATACGGGAGGACGGGCCGGGTGCGGCCACAGGAGGCGGGACGGGGTGGAGGCGGACGAACTGCTGGTGCTCGTCGCGGGTGGCGACCAGAAGGCGTTCGAGGACCTCTACGGTCTGGTCTCCGGTCCGGTGTTCGGGCTCGTACGGCGCGTGGTCCGCGATCCCGCCCAGTCGGAGGAGGTGGCCCAGGAGGTGCTCCTCGAACTCTGGCGCTCCGCACCCAAGTTCGACCCCGGCCGGGGCAGTGCCCTCTCCTGGATCCTCACCCTCGCCCACCGCCGCGCCGTGGACCGGGTGCGCAGCGCCCGCGCGGCCGGTGAACGCGAACAGCGCGAGGCCCTGCGCGCCGGCGAGACCGCCTTCGACCAGGTCGCCGAAACGGTGGAGGCCGGCCTGGAACGCGAATGGGTGCGCCGCTGCCTGGACCGGCTCACCGCCCTGCAGCGCCAGTCCGTCACCCTCGCCTACTACGACGGCTACACGTACCGTGAGGTCGCCGAGCGGCTCCGACTGCCGCTGGGCACGGTCAAGACACGGATGCGCGACGGACTCAGCCGGCTGCGCGACTGCCTGGGAGGTGTGGCGTGAGCCTGGTCGGCCGCCTGCTGCACCGCGAGGACCTGCACTCCCTGGCGGCGCCCTACGCCCTGGACGCCCTGGAGCCCGGCGAGCGGCGCCGTTTCGAGAAGCACCTCAAGGACTGCGGCCGGTGCGCCGAGGAGGTCCAGGCGCTGACCGAGGACGCGGTACGGCTGGCCTGGTCCACGGCCGCCCCGCCGCCCCTCGCGATGCGCGGCCGGGTGCTGGCCGCCGTCCGTGCCACCCCGCAGGAGCCGGCCCCGGGCCGGGAGCACGTCCCCAGTCTGCCGCCGCACGTCTGGGGCGTGCAGCCCCCGCCGCGGCGCCGGCGGCCGCGCCCCGTGTTCGTGCCGTTCGCCACCGCCACGGCGGCCGCCGCGCTGGTCGTCGCCTCACTGTTCGCGGTGCAGGCCGGGCGGACGCAGGACCGGCTCGACGCCGCGCGTGCCCAGTCGCGTGAGATCGCCCACGTTCTGAGCGCGCCCGACGCCCGCGCGGCCGGTGCCGAGGACGCTCAGGGCCGAAGTATCGGAGCGGTCGCGTCCGTTTCGGAGGGGCAGGTGATCGTCACGCTCAGCGGATACGACGCGCTGCCGGACGGGCGCGTGCATCAGCTCTGGCTGATGCGCCCCCGCGCGCAACCGCGCTCCCTGGGCCTTTTCCGGGCCGACACGCCCCTGGTCGCCACGGGTCTGGCCAAATCCGCGACGTCACTCGCCGTGACCGTCGAGCCTGCCGGTGGGTCAGCGCAACCCACCAGCCAGCCGGTTGTCCAACTCGCCCTGAAATCGGTCGGATTCGGAGAGTGATCGAAGAGGGGTCGTCAACACCCTTGCGGGGAAGGTGAATCCTGTGACCGCGATACACGGGTGCCCCGTCGGGGCGATAGGGTTACCCTGCCCGGGCCGGGTGGACTCGTACGGGTGGGGAGTGACATGGAGCAGATAACACGCAGCAGGGCGAGGGTCCCTGCGATCACCTGCGGGAGCAGCGCGACCAGTTCGCGCCTCGACCGCCATCTGTCGGTGCTGGCGGGACCCGCCATACCGCAGCAGCAGGCGGTCGAGGCGACGTCTCTGATGCGTGAGCTGACCGCGCGCGCACCCGCACAGCGCAGCGACCGGGGCGCACGGGTCAGCCGTGTCTCGCTCTTCGCCCCGCTGCGCAGGCTGCGCCGTTCGCTGTTCGGCGGCAACAAGCACTGACCGCAAGGCCCGCGCTCAGGCGACCACACCGTCCCGGCGCAGCGCTGCTGACTCGGCGTCCGTCATCCCCACGGCACGCAGCAGCGCCTCGGTGTGCTGCCCGAGCGCGGGCACGTCACCCATCCGTGCCTCGTCCCCGCCGGGCAGCGTGATGGGCGGCAACAGCGCGCGCAGCGGCCCGACCGGCGACCCCACGTCCCGCCACCGCTCCCGGGCCGCCAACTGCGGATGCTCCGCCAGCTCGGACAGGTCCCGCAGCCGCGCGCACGCGATGCCCGCGGCCTCCAGCCGCGCCAGCGCCTCCTCGGTGCCGAGCGCCCCGAGGGCCCTGCCCACCAGTTCGTCGGTGCGGGCCCGGTTCGCCACCCGCGCCGCGTTCGTCGCGAACCCCGGATCCGCACCCAGCTCCGGCCGCCCCAGAACCCGCTCGGCCAGCCGCCGCCACTCCCGGTCGTTCTGCACCGACACCAGCACCCGCCCGCCGTCCGCAGTCGGATAGGCGTCGTACGGCGCGATCACCGCGTGTGCCAGGCCGGTGCGCTCCGGCGGTGTCCCCCCGTGGATCGTGTGGTGCAGCGGATGCCCCAACCACTCGGCCAGCGCCTCCAGCATGGACACCTCCACCGGGCCGCCCCGCCCGGTCGTGCCACGCCGCACCAGTGCCGCGAGGACGCCCGAGAAGGCGTACATGGCCGCTGCGATGTCCGCCGCCGGGATCCCCGCCTTCACCGGCTGCTCCGGCGTCCCGGTCACCGACACCAGCCCGGCCTCGCACTGCACGAGCATGTCGTACGCGCGTCTGCCCGCGTACGGCCCCGACGCGCCGTACCCCGAGATGTCCACGGCGACCAGACGGGGGTGGGCGGCGCACAGGGTGGCCGCGTCCAGCCCGAGCCGGGCCGCGGCGCCGTGTGCCAGGTTCTGCACGAAGACGTCCGCGTCCGCGACGAGCCTGCGCACGACGTCCGCGCCGCGCGGGTCCTTCAGGTCCACCGCGATGGACTCCTTGCCGCGGTTGCACCACACGAAGTGCGAGGCGAGGCCGTGCGCGGCGGTGTCGTAGCCGCGCGCGAAGTCGCCGCCGTCGGTCCGTTCGACCTTGATGACCCGGGCGCCCAGATCGGCCAGCTGCCGGGTGGCGAAGGGCGCGGCCACGGCCTGTTCGACGGCGACGACGGTGATGCCCTCCAGGGGCAGCGGGAGACGGTCCATGGCCCGGATCATGTCCCGCGCCCGGCGGATCTGTCAGCAGCGCCCGTACCGGCGGAGGAAAAGGAAGGCCGGTCAGAGCAGCGTCAGCTGACCCGCCGGGCCCTCTTCGGGGTGCTCCAGGACCGACGCCGGTCTCCGGGACGCGTCCGGGGGCGGGAGTACGTCCGCCGCCCTCAGCTCCGTCGCCGTGATCCGTGAGCCGATCTCGAACTCGTCCCGCCGGGACCGTACGTCCGCCAGCAGGGCCAGGACCGTGATCAGTTCCAGGAGTTCCGACGTCCAGGACTGGGACCAGACGGCCGGTGTGATCGCCTCCAGCGTCCCGGGGGCGCCCGGCTCCGCCGTCCGTGCCGTGAACCAGGCCTCCAGGACACGTGTTTCGCCCGTCCGGAAGTCCCAGGCCTCCGGCGGGACCGGGGAGATGCGGCCCTCGTCGATGTGGAGGGCCTCCTCCTCGGGGTCGTAGCGGATCGTGACGGGGCGGGACGGGAGCGGGGCCCGGACGTAGGGGCGGCGGCCGCCGGGGAGCTTGGGGCGCTCGCCGTGCCGGCGGAGCAGCCAGAGGGCCCGGTGGCCCAGCTCCACGCCCGTGGACCAGAGACCGGGGTCCTCGGTGAGGGGGACGGTGTGGTCGGCGCGGACCGCCACCAGGGTCCAGGCGAGGAGGTCCGGGGGAGTGGCGGTGCGGCCCAGCCGGCCGGTCAGATGGTCGAGTAGACCGGGGGCCAGGTTGGGTTCCGCGCCGCCGGGGCGGCGGTAGAGCGGGCGGATGCGGCCCGCGCGCAGGGTGGGCAGCAGGGAGGTCGCCAGCAGGGGCAGGCCCTCCGCCGGCTCGGCCGACTCCACCGCGAAGACCTGGTGGTCGTCGGCCACCCGCCACAGCTCCGGGCGGGCCGTGTCGATCAGCCGGTGGTCCGGGATCAGCCACCGCTCGTCGAACGGGGCCGACAGGACGCGTACCGGGTCCGCGGCCGGCCCCGAGGCCCGCGCCAGCCGCTCCGTGCCGCTCCGCCGGCCCGGGAGCTGGGGTACCGCCGAGTGGACGGTCCGCGACCGCGTCGGCTCGAACAGGGCCTCGCGATCGGGCCCCTCGGCCGTCAGGAGCGCTTCCCAGCGGGCCTTCAGGGTCGCCGGGTCGGGGGCCGTCGGCCACCCCCGGCCGAGCCGTAGTGGTGCGACGGACCACGGCATGAGGTCCGCGAGCAGCGGAGCGTCGTCGCGCGTCACGCCCGGCATCGTACGACGACTTCAGGTGGCGTCGAGCGTGACCGTGAAGGAGAAACGGTCCCCCCGGTACTGGATGACCGCCAGGTCCAGGACCCGGTCGGCGGTGTCGTAGATGACGCCCGTGTAGTGCAGGATCGGGCTGAGGAGCGGTACTTGGAGCAGCCGGGCCGTCTCCGGGTCGGCCAGCCTCGCCTCGACCGTGTCCGTGATGCGGCTGATCTCCGCCCCGACGACGTCCCGGAGCACCTTGGTCATCGGCCAACGGACCAGGTCCTCCGGCGCGATGCGTTCGGCGAGTTCGGGGCGGACGTGGTTGCGGGCGTGGTTGGTCGGCTCGCCCGTCTGTTCGTCGCTGCGCAGCCGGTGGTACGTCGTCACCTCCGCGAGATCCGGGAAGAACTCGGTGAGTTCGCCGGTCACCGGCACCGTGCCGTGGTCCAGCAGCTCCGCCGTCATGCCCGACTGCTGGGCCACGATCGCGTCCACGGAGCCGAGGAGCCGGACCGGGGCGCCCCGCCGGGCGTCCGGTTCGATGAACGTGCCCCGGCGGCGGTGCCGGCTGATCAGGCCCTCGTCCTCCAGCTCCTTCAGCGCCTGCCGCATGGTCAGCACGCTCACGCCGTAGTGCTCCGCCAGCCTCTCCTCGGTGGGCAGCCGGAGGGGGTCCTGGGGCGAGCGGCCGAGTATGGAGGCGCGCAGCGACTGCGACACCTGGTACCAGAGCGGCAGCTTGCGGTTCAGGAGGATCGAGTCAGGGGCGAAGGAGGTCACGGGCCATCCGTACCGTCGGCGGATCTTCAGTGCAAGGGGCGGAAGTGGCGTTCCAGGCCCTGCCAGACGTCGTCGTAGCGCTGCTGGAGGTGCTCGGCGGTCGCCGCCTGCGGGGTGAGGGTCAGCGGCCAGCGGGTCTCGAACATGAACGCCAGGCCGTCGTCCACCTTCTGGGGCCTCAGCTCGGCCGCGCTCGCCCGGTCGAAGGTCTCCCGGTCCGGGCCGTGCGCCGACATCATGTTGTGCAGCGAGCCGCCACCCGGTACGAAGCCCTCCGCCTTCGCGTCGTACGCGCCCTCGATCAGGCCCATGTACTCGCTCATCACGTTCCGGTGGAAGTACGGCGGCCGGAAGGTGTTCTCGCCCACCAGCCAGCGCGGGGCGAAGACCACGAAGTCGACGCCCGCCAGGCCGGGGGTGTCGGACGGGGAGGTCAGCACGGTGAAGATCGACGGGTCGGGGTGGTCGTACGAGATGCTGCCGATCACGTTGAAACGGCGGAGATCGTAGACGTAGGGCACATGTGTGCCGTGCCAGGCGACCACGTCCAGCGGGGAGTGGTCGTAGGTGGCGGTCCACAGGTTGCCGCAGAACTTGTTGACCACCTCCACCGGGCCCGGCACGTCCTCGTAGGCGGCGACGGGGGCCAGGAAGTCCCGGGCGTTGGCGAGGCCGTTGGCGCCGATCGGGCCGAGGTCGGGAAGACGGAAGGGCGAGCCGTAGTTCTCGCACACGTAGCCCCGGGCCGAAGCGTCCAGCAGCTCCACGCGGAAGCGGACACCACGGGGGATCAGCGCCACGTGCGCCGGTTCCACCTGGAGGAGACCGAACTCCGTGTGCAGCAGCAGCCCGCCGTGCTCCGGGACGATCAGCAGTTCGCCGTCCGCGTCGGAGAAGAGACGCTCCATCGAGGCGTCGGCGTGGTAGAGGTGCACGGCCGTGCCGGTGCGCTGGGCCGCGTCGCCGTTGCCGCCCAGGGTCCACAGGCCGGCGAGGAAGTCCGTGCCCGCCGGGGGCGGGGGCAGGGGGTTCCAGCGCAGCCGGTTCGGGTCGGCTGCGATGTCCGTGAAGGGGGCGGTGCGCACCGCCCCGTTGTCGGCGGCCCGGGTGAACGCCGGGTGGGCGGCCGAGGGGTGGATCCGGTAGAGCCAGGAGCGGCGGTTGTGGGCCCGCGGCTCGGTGAAGGCCGTACCGCTGAGCTGTTCCGCGTACAGGCCGAGCGGGGCGCGCTGCGGGGAGTTGCGGCCCTCGGGCAGGGCGCCCGGTACCGCCTCCGAGGAGTGCTCGTTGCCGAACCCGGAGAGGTACGCCAGTTGCCCGGCGGTCCTCCGGGCCTCCGCGTGCCCGGCCCCGCTCGCGCCGGAGGTGCCCCCATCGCCCATGATCGCTCCCTGAACCTGCCGACCGTCCATTCCTATGCATCACCGTAGGATTGCGCGGAGGTCCGTGCAAGAGGGTCCGGGATCATCCCCGAGGAGGGCGGGAACCCGACTTCAGGGGGATCCGGCCGGCGGCGCGCTGTTCTACGCTCCCGGGCATGTGGTGGAAGCGTGGACTGCCGGGCGGACTCGCGGTCTGCGCGTTGTTGCTGGTCGCGGCGGCGGGGTGCGGGACCGGGGAGGCGCACGAGCAGCCGGGGACTCAGTCGCCCTCCCCCGTGGGCAAGATCCTCGACGACACGGACGAGAGCGGGCGTCACTACCGGGAGATCGACAGGGCGCAGGCGCCCCAGGTGGACACCGAGGTCACCCCGGACGTGGCCGGCGGCTGGGACGTACGGCTCGACCTGCACCGCTTCCGCCTCTCCGCGACAGGCGCCGGGGCGACGGCGGTGGCCGGGCGCGGCCTCGCCTACCTCTTCGTGGACGGCCGCATGGTGACCCGGCTGCGCACCTCGGCGTACCACCTTCCGGCCGGACTCGTCCCGCACGGCACCCACCACGTCACCGCCCGGCTCTACGCGGACGACGGCACGGTGTGGGCGGTGCAGGGCAAGCCGGTGGAGAGCACGGCGGACGTCACGGCGTCCGGCGCGGAGACGACGACCCCGTCGGCGGGCACCCCCACCGCGAGCGGCTCCCCCACGGGATGACGCCCCGCATTCCGCCGCCGTACCGGGGGCGAGCTTCACCTGTTTCTTACGGAAGGGCATCATGAAGCCCGTGCCCCCAGCGACCCCGCTCCGTAAAGCGCCCGTACAGCGCCGCAGCGCCGAACGGCTGACCAGGATCCTCGACGCCTGCGCCGACCTCCTCGACGAGGTGGGCTACGACGAGCTGAGCACCCGGGCCGTCGCGTTGCGCGCCGGAGTGCCCATCGGCTCGGTGTACCGCTTCTTCGGCAACAAGCGACAGATGGCCGACGCCCTCGCGCAGCGCAACCTGGAGCGCTACACCGAGCGGGTCACCGAGCGGCTGAAGGACGCGCCGGGGGGCGACTGGCGCGCCGCGACGGACGCGGTGCTCGACGAGTACCTGGCGATGAAGCGCACCGCCCCGGGCTTCTCGCTCGTCGACTTCGGCAACCAGATCCCGGTCGGCGACCGCCACGCGGAACCGAACCACCGGGTCGCGGACCGCCTGACCGACCTGCTCGCCGCCTACATAGGCCGCCCACCGGACGACGTGCTGCGCCGCACGTTCCTGGTGGCCGTGGAGACGGCCGACACCCTGGTCCACCTGTCCTTCCGCATGTCCCCGGAGGGCGACGAGGCCATCATCACGGAAACCCGCGAGCTCCTACGGGCCTACCTGGCCCGGGTCCTGGACTGACGGCGGGTTGGCGCCCCTGAAAGGGGCGCGGGGCGTAGTCGTTATGCGGCTCCGCCGCGCGGGCGCGACCAGCCCCCACCAGCCGGCCCCCGAAACACAACAGCCCTCCCCTCTCCACATACCAACCGGTATGCTCACCCCGAGTACGGCACCCCCCGTCGCCGCACCCCTTTCGGAGGCCCGCATGCCCCGCACCGCCCTGCGCATCTGCCCCCTCTGCGAGGCGACCTGCGGCCTCACCCTCACCATCGAGGGCACCCGCGTCACCGGCGCCCGAGGCGACCGCGACGACGTCTTCAGCAAGGGCTTCATCTGCCCGAAGGGCGCCTCCTTCGGCGCCGTGGACGCCGACCCCGACCGCCTGCGCACCCCCCTCGTCCGCCGGGACGGCGAACTGCGCGAGGCCACCTGGGCGGAGGCCTTCGACGCGGTCGCCGCCGGCATCCGGCCCGTCGTCGAGCGGTACGGCGCCCACAGTGTCGGCGTCGTCCTCGGCAACCCCAACGTGCACACCGTGGCCGGCGCCCTCTACCCGCAGGTGCTGCTCGCCACCCTCGGCACCCGCAGCGTCTTCACCGCGTCCACGGTCGACCAGATGCCCAAGCACGTCTCCAGCGGCCTGCTCTTCGGCGACGCCAACGCGATACCGGTGCCCGACCTGGACCGCACCGACCACCTCCTCCTCATCGGCGCCAACCCCCTGGAGTCCAACGGGAGTCTGTGCACCGCCCCCGACTTCCCCGGCAAGCTCAAGGCGCTCAAAGCCCGCGGCGGCACCCTCACCGTCATCGACCCGCGCCGCACCCGCACCGCCCGGCTCGCCGACCGGCACATCGCCATCCGGCCCGGCGCGGACGCCCTGTTGCTCGCCGCGCTGGCCCAGGTCCTCTTCGCGGAGGACCTGGTGGCCCTCGGCGACCTCGCCCCGCACACCGAGGGCCTGGACGAACTCCGGTCCGCATTGGGTGACTTCACCCCCGACGCGGTCGCCCCGGCCTGTGACGTGGACGCCGGCACGATCCGCGTCCTCGCCCGCGAACTCGCCGCCGCCCCCACCGCCGCCGTGTACGGCCGCATCGGCAGCTGCACCGTCCCGCACGGCACCCTCGCCAGCTGGCTGGTCGACGTCCTCAACATCGTCACCGGCAATCTCGACCGGCCCGGCGGCGCGCTCTTCCCGCAGGCCGCCACCGACCGCACCCCGCGCCCGGCGGGGCCCGGCCGCGGCTTCGCGCTCGGGCGCTGGCACTCCCGGGTGAGCGGGCACCCGGAAGCCAAGGGCGAGCTGCCGCTCTCCGCACTCGCGGAGGAGATCGACACCGAGACCGCCGAAGGGGAGCCGATCCGGGCACTGATCGCCGTCGCGACCAACCCGGTGCTCTCCGCACCCGACGGCACCCGCCTCGACAAGGCCCTGGACTCCCTCGACTTCATGGTCAGCGTCGACCCCTACCTCAACGAGACCGCGCGCCACGCCGACGTCGTGCTGCCCCCGCCGCCGCCCTCGCAGAGCCCGCACCACGACTTCGCCTTCAACACCCTCGCAGTCCGCAACCAGGTCCGCTACAGCCGTCCCGCCGTCCCGCTGGAACCCGGGCGGATGGCGGAGACCGAGATCCTGGCCCGGCTGATCCTGGCGGCCGGCGGCATGCACGGCGCCGAACCGTCCGCCGTGGACGACCTGGTCATCGGCCAGACCCTGGGGAAGGCGGTCACCGAGGCCCACTCGCCCGCGCACGGCCGCGACCCGGAGGAACTCGCCGCCCTGCTCACCGGCGAGACCGGCCCCGAGCGCCGGCTGGACATGATGCTGCGCCTCGGCCCCTACGGCGACGGTTTCGGCGCCCGCCCCCACGGTCTCACCCTCCAGCGGCTGCTGGCCCACCCGCACGGCATCGACCTCGGCCCCCTCGCGCCCCGCCTCCCGCAGCCGCTGAAGACCAGGAGCGGCAAGGTCGAGCTGCTGCCGCAACCCATCGCCGAGGACCTGCCCCGGCTGCGCGCGGCCCTCGGCGACCGCCCTGCCGGACTCGTCCTCGTCGGCCGCCGGCACCTGCGCTCCAACAACAGCTGGATGCACAACGTGCCGGCCCTCACCGGCGGCTCCAACCGCTGCACCCTGCAGATCCACCCCGAGGACGCCGAACGGCTCGGCGTGCGCGACGGGGCCGACGTGCGGGTCAAGGGCGCCGGGGGAGAGGTGGTCGCCCCCGCCGAGGTCACCGACGGCGTCCGCAGGGGTGTCGTCAGCCTCCCGCACGGCTGGGGCCACGACCGCCCCGGCACCCGGCTCAGCCACGCCGCGACCGTCCCCGGCGTCAACGTCAACCAACTCCTCGACGGCAGCCTGCTCGACCCGCTGTCCGGCAACGCCGTGCTCAACGGCATCCCCGTCGAGGTGACCGCAACGCCGTGACCTGGAATTCTGCGCTTATTGCTCGCGTGTCAACGTCTTGTTAACGACGTTTGACGCGACCTAACGTCGTCGCACCGCCGGCCCTGGTGGGAGTTCAAGGGCGAACGTTAGGTGTTCCACTCATGCTGACCATCCTCGGCTTCGCCATGATCGCGACCTTCCTGGTCCTGATCATGCTGAAGAAGATGTCGCCGATCGCGGCGCTCGTGCTGATCCCCGCGCTGTTCTGCGTGTTCGTGGGCAAGGGCGCCAAGCTCGGTGACTACGTCATCGACGGCGTCACCAGCCTCGCCCCGACCGCGGCGATGCTCATGTTCGCGATCGTCTACTTCGGTGTGATGATCGACGTCGGCCTCTTCGACCCGGTCGTCAAGGGGATCCTGAGGTTCTGCAAGGCCGACCCGCTGCGGATCGTCGTCGGCACGGCCCTGCTCGCCGCGATCGTCTCCCTCGACGGCGACGGCTCCACCACCTTCATGATCACCGTCTCGGCGATGTACCCGCTGTACAAGCGGCTGAAGATGAGCCTGGTCGTGATGACCGGGGTCGCCGCCATGGCCAACGGCGTGATGAACACCCTGCCCTGGGGCGGCCCCACCGCCCGCGCGGCGACCGCGCTGAAGCTGGACGCGAGCGACATCTTCGTCCCGATGATCCCGGCGCTCGCCGTCGGCCTGCTCTTCGTCGTCGCCCTCGCCTACGTCCTCGGCCGCCGCGAGCGCAGCCGGCTCGGCGTGCTGACCCTGGACGAGGCGCTGGTGGAGGAACGGGAGGCGGAGACCGTGCTGGTCGGCGCCGGGACCGGCACCGGGAAGTCCCCGGCGCGCAGCGGCGGTTCGGGTTCCGGCACCGACGCGGAGCTCCCCGAGGAGGACGAGGCCTTCCAGCATCTGGACCCGCACCGCGACACGCTGCGCCCCCGGCTGTACTGGTTCAACGCGGCGCTCACCGTCGTCCTGCTCACCGCCATGATCATGGAGTGGCTGCCGATCCCGGTGCTGTTCCTGCTCGGCGCAGCCCTGGCGCTGACCGTCAACTTCCCCCAGATGCAGGCCCAGAAGGCCCGGATCGCCGCCCACGCCGAGAACGTCCTCAACGTCTCCGGCATGGTCTTCGCCGCTGCCGTCTTCACCGGCGTCCTCCAGGGCACCGGCATGGTCGACCACATGGCCGAGTGGCTCGTCGGCAACATCCCCGACGGCATGGGCCCGCACATGGCCCTCGTCACGGGCGTGCTGAGCATCCCGCTGACGTACTTCATGTCCAACGACGGCTTCTACTTCGGCATCCTCCCGGTCCTCGCCGAGGCCGGGCAGGCCCACGGGGTCTCCGCCGTGGAGATCGCCCGCGCCTCGATCGTCGGCCAGCCGCTGCACATGTCCAGCCCGCTCGTCCCCGCCGTCTACGTCCTGGTCGGCATGGCCAAGGTCGAGTTCGGCGACCACACCCGCTTCGTCGTGAAGTGGGCCGCCCTGACATCGCTGGTGGTGCTCGGGGCAGGGATCCTGTTCGGAATCATCTGAGCCGTCCGTTGGAGGACTTCACCATGGCGCCCGGCAGGAACCGCGGCTGGCTGCTCCGTCTCGTCATCGCCTTCGGCTTCGCGCAGGGGGCGGTGTCGATGGCCCGGCCCGCCGTCTCCTACCGGGCCCTTGCCCTCGGCGCCGACGAGCGGGCGGTCGGTGTCATCGCGGGTGTCTACGCGCTGCTTCCGCTGTTCGCCGCCGTGCCCCTCGGCCGCCGTACCGACCACGGCCGCTGCGCGCCCCTGCTGCCGGCCGGTGTGGTGCTGATATCCGGCGGCTGTGCGCTCAGCGGCCTCGCGAACTCCCTGTGGGCGATGGCCCTGTGGAGCGGGGTGATGGGCCTCGGCCACCTCTGTTTCGTGATCGGTGCCCAGTCGTTGGTGGCCCGCCAGTCGGCCGCGCACGAACAGGACCGCAACTTCGGTCACTTCACCATCGGGGCGTCCCTCGGCCAGCTGATCGGCCCGATCGCGGCCGGTGCGCTGATCGGCGCCCCCGACATGGCGGGCAGCAGCGCGCTCGCGCTCGTGGTGGCGGGCGCGGGGGCGGCCGTCGCGCTGACATCGCTGTGGCGCATCGAGGACCGTACGGCGGTCACCTCCCGTACCGGGCGGGGCGAGCGCGTCGAGGTCGGCCGCATCCTGCGCGCCCGGGGTGTCCCGGCCGGCATGCTGATCAGCCTCTCGGTCCTGTCCGCGACCGACATCCTCACGGCGTACCTCCCGGTGGTCGGCGAGCACCGGGGGATCGCTCCGGCGGTGATCGGCGTGCTGCTGAGCGTGCGGGCCGGGGCGACGATCGCCTGCCGGCTGGTCCTCACGCCGTTGCTGCGGTGGCTCGGCCGGCCGGTGCTGCTGACCGTGACGTGTCTCCTTGCGGGGGCGCTGTGTGCGGGGATCGCGCTGCCGGTGCCGTTGTGGGTGCTCGGGCTGATGCTCGGCGTGCTCGGGTTCTGCCTGGGGGTCGGGCAGCCGTTGTCGATGACGACGGTCGTGCAGGCGGCGCCCGACGGCGCCCGGTCCACGGCGCTGGCGCTGCGGTTGACCGGGAACCGGCTGGGGCAGGTGGCGGCGCCGGCCGCGGCGGGTCTGGTGGCGGGGGTCACGGGGGTGGCCGCGCCGTTCGTGATGCTGGGGGCGTTGCTGCTGCTGTCGGCGGGGGTGGCGGTGCGCTCTCCGGGAGCTGTGGGGCCGTCCGGGGACGCCGGTGCGGTACCGCGGACGCGGCGCCGGAGCTCGGTGTTGCGCCGCCCGGGCGATATCTGACGGCGCGTCGGGCGTCGATGGCGCGGGCCGCGGGGTGTGTGAGTGATAGTCCAGGCGAAAGGTCGATTTGTATGAAAATCGTCTAACTTGGAGGAGTTTGCATGCCCACCCTCACACTTCCACGCTCCGCGGGTTCCCGTGCGGGCGCCACCGTCGTCCTCACCGCCCTCGCCGCGGCGGGCGCGTCGTGGGTGGCGGCGCCGAACGCGGTGGCCCAGGGGGAGAACGGCGACATCAGGATCCACCGGGTGGGCGTGCCCTTCGGCGTCTCCAAGGACGACCCGGTGGTCTGCCGGTTCTACCTCGACGCCGTCAACTTCGACGTCCTGCCCGCCATCGCCTACACCATCACCCCGCAGCCGCCGCTGCCCACCGCCGCCACCGTCGCGGGCACCATCCAGCTCGCCGGAGGCGCCGGTCACACGGATCCGCTGGGGCTGGCGGACGGGCAGTACCGGCTCACCTGGGTGGTGGCCGGCGCGTTGAAGGAGAAGGTCTTCCGGCTCAACTGCCACGACGGCAAGGAGGACGGGGCGCCGGGCCAGAACGGGCCGAACGGCCCCAACGGGCAGAACGACCAGAACAACCAGAACGGCCACAACGGCCAGATCGAGGACAACCAGCACAACGACGCGAGCTGGGGCAAGGGCGACGACCACGGCGGCCCGCAGGGCGGTGTGCACGCGGGCGGCGGCGGTCTCGTCGACACGGCGGCCGCGTTCTCGCCCGTGGCCGCGGCCGCGGCCGTGGGTCTGGTCGCGGCCAGTGGCGTGGCGTACGTCCGGCTGATCCGCCGTCGGCCCAATGGCGCCGCGTAGGCGCAGACGCAGGCCCTGGTACCGGACCCGCGCCTATCGCCTCGCCAGGACGGCCCTGCTGGTCATGGCCCTGGTGACGCTGGTCCGGTGCGGGGGGCACGACGACGGGCCGGGCGGCCGGGACGCGGTGGCGGGCGCGGAGTCCGGCGGGGCCCGCACCGCGGCCAGGCCGCTGCCCCCGCCCCGCCCGCTGTCCCGGTCCCGGCCGACGTCGATGCGCATCCCGTCCCTGGGTGTCGACGCACCGGTCACCGGCGTCCTGTTGGACCGGGGGCGGCAGCTGGAGACCCCGCCGGTCGACAAGCCGAAGCTGATCGGCTGGTACCAGGGCGGCGCCACGCCGGGCGAGTCCGGCCTCGCGGTCGCCGTCGGCCACCGCGACACCACAACGGGACCCGCCGTCTTCGCGGCGCTCGCCCAGGTGAAGCCCGGCAAACGGATCGAGGCCAGGCGCGCGGACGGGCGTACCGCCGTCTACACCGTGGACCGGGTGAAGGTCTACGACAAGGCCGGATTCCCCGACAAGGAGGTGTACGGCCCGACCCGCCGCCCGGAACTCCGCGTGATCACCTGCGGTGGCCTCTTCAGCCGGCGGACCGGCTACACCAGCAACGTGGTGGTCTTCGCCCACCTGACCGCAACGGAGTGACCACACGGTGCGGGCGCCCGCCGGGACCCGCCCGGTCAAACGGATCTGCCCGTCGCCGGCGCGGCTGCCCGACCTGGACGGGTGAACCCGGCGGGAAACCGGTGGCAGGGCGGAGCGAACCCCCTAAGAAGGGGGCATGCGCCCGCAATCTCTCCGTAACCGGTCGGCCCTCGCCCTGGCAGGGCTGCTGCTCGCCGGTGCCCCCACCGCCTACACGGCACTCGCCGACAGCCGCCCCGCCGCCGCGCCCGCGCGGGGCGAGCCGTACCTCGAGACCCGGCTGTTCTTCGGCACCGCCCGCCCCGACGGCGGACCTGCCGTCACCGACCGGCAGTTCACCGCCTTCGTAGACCGGGAGGTCACCCCGGACTTCCCCGACGGCCTCACCGTGCAGAGCGGGCGCGGACAGTGGCGGGACGCGCACGGGATCATCGAGAAGGAGCGGTCGTACCAACTGATCCTGCTGTATCCCGAGTCGGCGGCGAAGGGCGGCGACCGGGAGATCGAGGAGATCCGGCGGGCCTACGAGAAGGCCTTCGGGCAGGAGAGCGTGGGCAGGGTGGACGCCCGTGTCCGGGCCGACTTCTGATGGCGTCCGCCCCGGCCGGCCCCGCCCCGGCCGGCCCGGTGCGGACCGTTTCTGGCGCGGGCCATGTCTGGCGCTGTCATGGACGGTGCCCACAAGGAGAAGGAATGAGTACGGAGTTCGACCTCGGGGAGC
>NZ_JBEYFC010000021.1:0-37001 GCF_040634175.1 Streptomyces sp. NPDC007162 | reverse complement strand
CGAGGTCATCCAGTTCGCCGATGTCACGGGCGACTCCTTCCAGCCATGAAGTGGATCTCCAACAAGAGCTTCATGCCGTTCGTCTGGTACCGCATCGCCCTGGGCATCGTCATCATCACCCTGGTCTCGGCGGACGTCCTCAGCCCGCACGCGGCGGAGTCGGCGAGCTGAGGCGGGCGCCCTCCGGCCGACGGCCGGGCAGGCGCGGGTCTCGTCAAGCGGCGGCCGGGGTGCCCTGGTGGTAGTACAGCCGCCAGCCCGTCGCCGTCAGCCGCCACACGGAGCTGCGCCAGACGCGCCGCCCCTGGTTGTCGCCGAAGTACCTCAGCAGCACGACGCCCGGGGCCAGGACCGTCCCCGACATGTCGGTGACCTCGACCGGCGCGTCAGGGGAGACCGATCCGCCGCTGGTCACGGTCAGGATGGAGGTCGCGTCCCAGCGCCGGCCGGACGCCCCCACCTCGGTGAACTCCGGATCGAGCAGCTCCAGGACGAGGTCCGGCGAGGCACGCACCGCCGGGTCGAGCAGCCGTAGCTCCCCCTCGATCGCCGCTCGCACCGCCCGCTCGTCCTCGTCCGTCATGCCCGGAGCCTAGGCGGTCGCGCCGCCCGGGCCCAGCGGGTTTCCCACCGGCTCAGCGGGCACGGCGGGCCAGACGCTCGTCGTCCACCATCCGGAACCGGGCAGCGACAGCGCCGAGAAACTCGCCCTCCTCGCCGCCACGCTGCGCACGACGTGACCCGGCATCACGGACGCGACCCGCACACGACCTGCCGCCGGGCGCGTGGGCGGCGTGTCGCGGGCGGTGTGGCGGCTCATCTCGGCCAACCCTCGGCACCCGCCCGTTTCCCGGGGTCCGGTGCCGGCACACCGGCTCCGGCGAGGGCAAAGGGCCGTCCCTGGGATCACGGCCGGTCCGAGGCGCGCCCACCCGCCCGGCACATGCCGAGGCCCGGCCGCCGGCCCGCCGTACCGCCCGTGACCAACCCCATACGGTCTGCGTAGCGGCCCGGTAGCGCACGGTCAGGTCCTGCCCCTACGCTGTTGCGCATGTCCCCCGATTCCCGAACCCCTGGTTCCGTGCGGTCTGCTGCCGAGGTCAACGAGCACATCCGGGCGCTGTGGCTGCGTGCGCGTGGATCGCTGTCGGCCCAGGAGCGGTCGGAGTACGAGCTGTTGGTGGTCGAGTGGGCCGAGGCGATCCGCGGGCAGATCATCGAGGCGGCCTGAGGGCCGGGGCTCAGCGACCGCCGGCCACCCGCAGCACCGTGCCGGTCGTGTAGGAGGCCTCCGGCGACAGCAGCCAGGCGATCGCGGCGGCGATCTCCTCCGGCAGGCCCACCCGTCCCAACGGCACGGCGGCGCCGATCCGCCGGGCCCGGTCGGGGTCGCCCATCGCCGCGTGCATCTCGGTGTCGACGGCGCCGGGCGCGACCGCGTTGACCCGCACCCCGTCCGGCCCCAGTTCCTTGGCGAGGCCCACCGTCAGGGCGTCGACGGCCGCCTTCGTCGCCGCGTAGTGGACGAACTCGCCGGGGCTGCCGAGCGTGGCGGCCCCCGAGGACACGTTCACGATCGCTCCACTGCCCCGCATGGCCATCTGCCGGGCCGCCCGCCGGGCACACAGCAGCGTCCCGAGCAGATTGACCTCGACGACCCTGCGCAGATCGGCCGTGCCGGCATCCGCCAGCCGCCCCAACGGCCCTGTCACACCGGCGTTGTTGACCAGCCCGGTGACGGCCCCCAGTTCCCGCTCCGCCGTGTCGAACAGCCGGTCCACATCCGCTTCCACCGCCGTGTCCACCTGGACGACGGCGCAGCGCGCCCCGGCCTTCGCGACCTTGTCGGCGACCCCCGCGGCGGCGTCCGCGTCCCGGACGTAGCCGATCACGACATCGTGCCCGTCCGCAGCGAGCCGCAGACAGGTCGCGGCACCGATGCCGCGGCTGCCACCGGTGACCACCGTGACGGGACGTGCCATACGAGCCTCCTCAGAACGATCAGGCGGCGATCCTACGACCCGCGGTCGCACCGGCACACGACCGGCCACCGGGTCCGTGCGGGTGGACGCCGGGTCGAACAGCACCGAATATCGCTCCCACCCCTTGGCGGGGTGCGGCCCGTGCCCAACACTGAGCCGATGACGCAGCGCGTGGAGCTCGCGACCGTGATGGACCGGCTGGCCGTGGACGAGGTGGTCACCGAGTACGCGGTCGCCGTCGATGACGGCGACTGGACGGCGTACCGGGCCCTGTTCACCGCGGACGGGCGGGCCGACTACCGCTCCGCCGGAGGGATCGAGGGGGGCGCGGGACAGGTCGCCGGGTGGCTCTCGGAGAACCTGGCCCTCTTCTCGATGCGGCAGCATCTGATCGTGAACCGCCGGGTGCGCTTCGGGACGCTGGAGCACGACACCGGTGACACCGCCCAGGTCCAGGCCGACTACGTGAACCCGATGCGGTTCGCCGGGGGCGACGGCGGCGAGGGTGCGGCCACCGCCCCGGACTTCGTGTGCGGCGGCCGCTATTCCTTCGCGTTCCTGCGCACCGGCGAGGGCTGGCGGCTGCGGACGGTGGTCGTCGAGGAGCGGTGGCGCGCGCTGCCCGGCCCGCGCGCGGCGGCCGTCCCCGGCTGAGCCCGCGTCCGTGCCCCCTGTCGAAGCTCCCGGCCCGTCCCGCACACTGGAAGGACCCGCGGGCAGGAGGCGAAGCATGAGGACCGTAGAACGCTGGCTCACCTCCCCGTGGCGGCGTTCCTGTGTCGGAGCGCTGGCAGGCGCGCTGCCCGTGCTGGCCTTTCCGGCACCGTCGTTGTGGTGGTTCGCCTATGTCGCGCTGGTCCCGTGGCTGCTGCTGGCCCGGTCGGCGCCGTCCGGGCGGCGCGCGGCGTACGACGGCTGGTGCGGGGGCTTCGGGTTCATGGTGGCCGTGCACCACTGGCTGCTGCCGAGTCTGCACGTCTTCATCTTCCTGATAGCCGGGCTGCTGAGCGTGTTCTGGGCACCCTGGGGCTGGCTGACGCGCCGGCTGCTGGGCGGGGTGCCGTCGCCGGGGCGTGCGGCGGCCGCGGTGCTGGTGCTGCCCTCGGGCTGGCTGATGGTGGAGCTGGTGCGGTCCTGGCAGGGGCTCGGCGGGCCGTGGGGCATGCTCGGCGCGACCCAGTGGCAGGTGACACCGGCGCTGCGGCTGGCCTCCGTGGGCGGGGTGTGGCTGCTGAGCTTCCTGGTGGTGGCCGTGAACGTGGCCGTCGCCGTGCTCGTCGCGGTGCGCGAGGCCCGGATGCCGGCGGTCGCCTCGCTGGTGGCCACGGCCGCCGCGACCTCCGCCGCCTGGGTGTGGTCGCCGCGCCCGGAGGTCGACGGGCACGTCCGGATCGCCGTCGTACAGCCCGGCATCCTGGACGGCTCCGACAGTGGCGACCGGCGCTTCGACCGCGAGGAGCAGCTGACTCGCCAACTGGCGGGGCAGCACCCCGACCTGATCGTGTGGGGCGAGAGCAGCGTCGGCTTCGACCTCGGCGACCGGCCCGACCTCGCGCGCCGGATCACCGCCCTGTCCCGGGATACCGGCGCGGACATCCTGGTCAACGTCGACGCCCGGCGCTCGGACCGGCCCGGCATCTACAAGAGCTCCCTCCTGGTGGGCGCCGGCGGGCCGACCGGCGAGCGGTACGACAAGATGCGGCTGGTGCCCTTCGGCGAGTACATACCGGCCCGCTCACTGCTCGGCTGGGCCACCTCGGTGGGCAAGGCGGCCGGCGAGGACCGGCGGCGCGGTACCGAGCAGGTGGTGATGAACGTCGGCCACGGGCTGCGGGTCGGCCCGATGGTCTGCTTCGAGACGGCGTTCCCCGACATGAGCCGGCATCTCGCGCAGGACGGCGCCGAGGTGCTGATAGGCCAGTCCTCGACCTCCTCGTTCCAGCACAGCTGGGCTCCCGAGCAGCACGCCTCACTGGGCGCCCTGCGAGCCGCCGAGACCGGCCGCACGATGGTGCACGCCACGCTGACCGGGGTGTCCGCCGTGTACGGCCCGGACGGGGCGCGTGTGGGCCCGTGGCTGGGCACGGACGCGAGCGCGGCCCGGGTCTACGAGGTGCCGGTCGCGCACGGGGTCACCCCCTTCGTACGCTTCGGCGACTGGGCGGTGGACGGTGCGCTGCTGGTGCTCGCCGGATACTGCCTGAGCGAGGGGGTGCGGGTGGTCAGGCTGCGCCGGGGTGCCGCCGAACCTCTCGTACCACCTGCTCGCACAGTTCGTGAGTCGCCAGTGCGTCCCGGGCGCTGAGCACCTTCCCGGCCCGGACGGCGTCTAGGAAGGCGAACACGGCCTGTTCGATGCCGCGCTGCCGGGCGACCGGTACCCAGTCGCCGCGCCGCCGGACCGTGGGCTGCCCCTTGTGGTCGATCACCTCGGAGAGGTTGAGGACCTGGCGTTTGGTGTCCTGCCCGGAGACCTCGAGGATCTCCTCCGCCGAGCCGCTGAGCCGGTTCATCACACCGAGCGCGGTGAAGCCGTCCCCGGACAGTTGCAGGACCACGTGGTGGAGCAGTCCGCCGACGACCCGGGCGCGGACGGTGACGTCGTCGACCGGGCCGGGGGCGAGGAAGCGCAGGGTGTCGACGACGTGGATGAAGTCGTCGAGGATCATCGTGCGGGGTTCCTCGGGCAGCCCGACGCGGTTCTTCTGCATCAGGATCAGCTCGCGCGGATGGTCGGCGCACTGGACGTAGCCGGGGGCGTGGCGCCGGTTGAAGCCGACGAACAGCGACACGTTCCGCGCCTCGGCGAGCGCCACCAACCGCTCGGAGTCGGCGAACCGGTAGGCCAGCGGCTTGTCGACGTAGGTCGGTACGCCTGCCTCCAGGAGCCGGGTGACGATCTCGGGGTGGGCGCCCGTCGGCGCGTGCACGAAGGCGGCGTCGAGGTCCTGGGCGAGGAGTTCGTCGAGGGTCGTGTGCCGGTGGCCGGCCGGCAGGTGGAGGGTGTCGGCGACCCGGTCGAGGGTGGCGGGGGTACGGGTCTGGAGGTGCAGTTCGACCCCCGGGCGCGTGCCCAGCACCGGCAGGTACGCCTTCTGCGCGATGTCACCGAGTCCGATGCAGCCGACCTTCACTGACGCTCCTCCGGCGATTGCCTGCGCAGGTCCGTGCACAGATCCCCACGCATGTCTGTGCGAAAGCATACGGGCCGATAATCCGTGGTGGGATCGAGCGGGCTCGGCGAGGATGCCGGGATGACGACCGAACGCCGTTTGCCCGAGACCGACGCCGACGAACGCACCATGCTGGAGGACTGGCTGGAGTTCCACCGGAAAACCCTCGCGGTGAAGTGCGAGGGCCTGACCGACGCCCAGCTCAGGACCGCCTCCGTGGAGCCGTCCCCGCTGTCCCTGATGGGCCTGGTACGGCACATGGCCGACGTGGAGCGGTCCTGGTACCGCAGGGTGCTCGCGGGGGCGGATGCTCCGCCGTTGTACTGGAGCGACGAGGATCCCGACGGGGAGTTCCACCTCACCGAAGGGGACACCTGGCAGGAGGCGTACGCGGTCTGGCAGGCCGAGATCGAGGCCGCCCGGGCCGCCGCGGCCGACTTCGGCCTCGACGACCTCTCCAAGGGCCGCCACCGCCGTACCGGCAAGTACATCAGCCTGCGCTGGATCCACACCCACATGATCGAGGAGTACGCCCGGCACAACGGTCACGCCGACCTCATCCGGGAGCGGATCGACGGCGCGACCGGCGACTGACGTCAGCCTCGCGGCCGCCCTTCCCCCGTACGGGGCACGAGATCACCCGTGCGGGGCACCGAACTCCCGTCGGCGGTGTCAACTCCCGCTCCGAGCCAGCAGAGTTGCCCGAGTGCATCGAACGACGACGACCGCAGCGCTCCTGGTCACCGTGACCGTCTCGGCCCTGTCCGGCTGTGTGACGGTCCAGCGTCCGGCGGTGCCCGGCCCGCCGCCGGGCACGGCGCCCTCCCTGCCGTCGGTGCCCCGCCCGGACGGCAGCACCGAGCCCAAGGTGGTGCAGGCACCGGCCAAGGAGGCGTTGGAGATGGTCGGCCCGCGCCGGACCCACGGCCGCCCTCCGTCCGCGGCCCCGCACGACGCCCCGACGCCTCCTGCCCCGCCCCACCACCGGACGCCGCTCCCGCACGCGGCCACCGGGCACCCTCGTTCCCCCTCGCAGCCGCATCCGCACCGGACGCGCAGCCCGCACGTCGACATCCCGGACGTCACCCGTTCCGCACCGAAGGCCCCGGACGTGTGCGCCCTCGGCAAGCAGTACGGCGGCTGGCGCGCGGACAGCCCGCAGGCCAAGATCTGCGAACAGACCTACGGGCGCTGAGACCCGTCGGCGCTCCCCCGGACAGCCCCTAACTCGGGCGTTGCCGCGGGGGTCCCCAGGACGACTCGCCGTCCGGGCCGTCGTCGTCGCCGAGGCGCCGTTCCAGGCGTCTGATGGCGGCCCGGACTCCGTCGCCGTAACCGTCGTCGGCGAGGGCGGCGGCCGCGCCGCGGGCCCGGCGCAGATGGGTGCGGGCGGCCTCGGTGCGGCCGAGCTTGACGTAGTCGGCGGCGAGGTTGAGATGCAGGGACGGGTAGAAACCCCGCACCCCCGCCGCTTCGTCCCCTTCCTCCGCCGCGTCCTCCTCGCTCGCCTGCCCCGTCCCCCTCGCCTCGTCCGCCGCGGACAGCGCCCGCAGGTCCCAGGCGAGTTCGTCGGCGGGGTCGTCCTGGGTGTCGGCCAGGTAGTGGGCGAGGGTGCAGCGGTGCAACGGGTCGCCGTGCTCGCCGATCTCCGCCCACAGGTCGAGCAGGCGCCCGCGGGCCTCCTCACGGTCACCGGCGTGGTGCAGCATCACGACCTGCCCGATCCGCGTGAGCACGGCATCCGGTGCCGTCTGCTCCTGTCGGTCCGCCACGGCGCCCTCCGCACTCCTCGACCGTCTCCGACGACGCTAACCGCCCCAGGCGCCTTCCCCGGGCTCATCGGCGCCCGGCCCGCCGTGTCCCCACCGAGTGCCGGACGGCCGCCTCCGGCCCGCGCCGTCAGCCCAGGTTCGGGATCTGCCAGTCGATCGCCTCGTGCCCCTGTGCCGCGACCGCCTCATTGATGTGGGTGAACGGACGGGAGCCGAAGAACTTCTTCGCGGACAGCGGGGACGGGTGGGCGCCCTGGATCACGACGTGCCGGCTCTCGTCGATCAGCCGGAGCTTCTTCTGGGCGTAGCCGCCCCAGAGGACGAAGACCGCCGGGTCGGGCCGGTCGGCGACCGCGCGGATCACCGCGTCCGTGAACTTCTCCCAGCCCTTGTTCTTGTGCGAGTTGGCCTCACCGGCACGGACCGTGAGCACCGCGTTGAGCAGCAGCACGCCCTGCTGGGCCCATGGCATCAGGTAGCCGTTGTCCGGGACCTCCAGCCCCAGCTCCTCCTTCATCTCCTTGTAGATGTTCCGCAGCGACGGCGGGGTCCGCACCCCGGGGCGGACGGAGAAGCACAGGCCATGGCCCTGGCCCTCGCCGTGATACGGGTCCTGGCCGAGGATCAGCACCTTGACCTGGTCGTACGGCGTCGCGTCCAGCGCGGCGAAGACCTCCTCGCGGGGCGGGTAGACGGGACCGTTCGCCCGCTCCTCCTCGACGAACTCGGTCAGCTCCTTGAAATAGGGCTGCTGCAGTTCGTCACCCAGAACCCCGCGCCAGGACTCGGGCAGCATGGCGATGTCGGTCACGTCAACGTCCTCACGAATTGCGGTCACTTGCGGTTCCTGCCGATGCCCAAGAACCTACAGCCGACCACTGACAACCGGTGCCGCCCGGCGGATTCACCAGCTGGTCTTGCGGTGCAGCTCCCACATCATCATGATCGTCGACGGGTCGAGCGCCTGTTCGCCGCCGGAGATGTCGTCGCTCGCCGCGACGTACTGGCGGCCCTGCCACAGCGGGATCAGCCGGGCGTCGTTGACGAGGATCTGCTGGGCCCGCTGGAAGTCCTTCACAACCTTTGCCCGGTCGCTCTCGCCCCGCGAGTCGGGCAGCAGCCTGCCGGTGATCACGGGCGACGGGTAGGGCGTGCCGAGGGCGTTCTGCTCTCCGACGAAGGGCGCGATGAAGTTGTCGGCGTCGGGGAAGTCCGGGAACCAGCCGCGCCCGAACACCGGGTACTCGCCCTTCTCGTAACCGACGACATAGGTCTTCCAGGGCCGGCTCTTCAGGGTGATGGTGAACAGGCCGGAGTCGTCCAGCTGCTGCTTGAGCTCCTGGAACATCCGCGCGGTCTCGGAGCCGTAGCGGTCGGTGGTGTACCAGAGGGTGAGCGGGACCTTCCGGGTGATGCCGGCGTCGGCGAGGATCTTGTGGGCCTTGGAGGTGCTGGGGTCGCCGTAGTCGTCGAAGAAGCCGGTGGTGTGGCCGGTCAGACCGGCCGGGACCATGGAGTAGAGCGGGTCGACGGTGTCCTTGTAGACGGTGTGGGCGATCGCGGCGCGGTCCACGAGCTGGGCGACGGCCCTGCGCACGGCCGGGTTCTTGGCCCACGGGTCCCTGGGATTGAACACCAGGTAGCTGATGTCGGTGCCGGCACCGTCGACCAGTTGCAGGTCGGTGGAGGTGTGCGCCTCCAGGGCGACGATGTCTGAGGCGGCGAGACCGCGGTAGGTGACGTCGATGTCCCCGGAGCGCAGGGCCTTGACCATGGTGGCGGAGTCCTGGAAATAGCGGATGGTCACCGCGTCGTTCTGCCGGTCCGCGAAACCCTGGTAGTGGTCGTTGCGGACCAGCTCGGCCCGCTTTCCGTCCTCGTACGACCTGAGGGTGTACGGACCGGAGCCGTGTACCGAGTCGTCCTTGCGCAGCGAGTGCGCGGGGTAGTCGTCGGGGTCGACGATGGACATGGCGGGGGTGGCGAGCACGAACGGGAAGGTGGCGTCGGGCTTGTCGAGGTGGAAGACCACCTCGTGGTCGCCGACCGTCTGCACCCGGTCGAGGCTGCCGAGCAGTCCGGCCGGACCGCTGGGTGCGTTGATGGCCCGGATCCGGTTGATGGAGTACTTGACGGCGGCCGCGTCGAGGGGGTCGCCGTCGGCGAACTTCATGCCGGAGCGCAGTTCACAGCGGTAGGTGCGGTTGGCGGAGTCCGTGAAGCCGCACCTGCGGGCGGCGTCGGGCTGCGGGGTGGTGGCGCCGTCGGGGTAGGCGAGCAGCGTCTGGTAGATGTTGCGGAACAGCTCCCAGGAGCCGTCCCACGATCCGGCCGGGTCGAGCGTACTGGGAGCGCTGGTCGTACCGACGAC
Source organism: Streptomyces sp. NPDC007162 (assembly GCF_040634175.1). Lineage (NCBI taxonomy): Bacteria > Bacillati > Actinomycetota > Actinomycetes > Kitasatosporales > Streptomycetaceae > Streptomyces > Streptomyces sp. NPDC007162. The sequence goes on along the minus strand of NZ_JBEYFC010000021.1, from coordinate 27,703 downwards.
GATCGGCCCGCTGCCGGCCGCGCTGCTGCCGGCGAAGACACCGCACCCGGCCACCAGGGACATCGACGCGACCGCGGCAGCTCTTCGCAGGCCTCGGTTCCGGTTGAACACGCGCACGCTCCTCGATCCGCCACCTACCAGGGGTCGGCGGCAGACCATACCGCAGCGTTGCGCGCCTTGAACCACCCCGGAAACACGGGCGTTGATCGAATGTGCTATGACGACGTTGTCATGATGCCGTGCAGATGGTGCACAACCGCCCGGGCGCCGCTTCCGTCGTTCCTGTGACGAAATGTCTGTGACGAAGACGACGCCCGGACGGACCGGCCGGGCTGAGGCGCCGTCAGGCCACGCCGGCGTTGAGGAAGATGCCGCCGTCGACGACGAGCGTCTGACCGGTGATCCAGTCGGACTGCTCCGAGGTGAGGAACGCGGCGGCGCCGCCGATGTCGGAGGGCACGCCGAGCCGCCCCAGCGGGTAGCCCGCGGCGGCCTCCGCCTCCCGGCCCTCGTACAGGGCCTGCGCGAACTTGGTCTTGACGACGGCGGGGGCGATCGCGTTGACCCGCACGCCCGGCGCGAACTCGTGCGCCAGCTGCTGGGTCAGGTTGATCATCGCGGCCTTGCTGATGCCGTACGCCCCGATGAACGGCGAGGCCGAGAGCCCGGCCACGGAGGCGATGTTGACGATGGCGCCGCCGTTGTCCTTCTGCCAGGCGTGCCAGGTCTTCTGGGCGAAGCCGAGGGCCGAGACCACGTTGGTCTCGAACACCTTGCGGGCCACGTCCAGGTCGACGTCGGCGATCGGGCCGAACACCGGGTTGGTGCCGGCGTTGTTGACCAGGTAGTCGACGCGGCCGAAGGTCTCCATGGCGCGCTCGACGACCTCGCTCTGGTGGGCGACGTCGTGGGCCTTGCCCGCGATGCCGATGACCCGCTCGGAGCCGAGGCTCTCGACGGCCTCCTTGAGGGCGTCCTCGTTGCGACCGGTGATGGCGACGCGGTCGCCGCGGGCCAGCAGCGCCTCGGCGACGCCGTAACCGATGCCACGGCTGGCGCCGGTGACGACGGCGACCTTGCCGGACAGCTCGGGCAGTTCAGTCATGTCCGTGATCCTCAGATCCTCAGTAGTCCCGGGTGGCCTCGGTCCGCCGGCCCTAGTCCAGCGGTCCGCCGGCCACGTACAGGACCTGGCCGGAGACGAAGTCGGCCGCCTCGTTCGTGAAGAACGCGATGGCGTTGGCGATGTCCTCGGGCTCGCCGACGCGCTGCACGGGGATCTGGGTGGCGGCGGCGGCCTTGAACTCCTCGAAGCCCATCTTCACGCGGTCGGCGGTGGCCTTGGTCATCTCCGTGGCGATGAAGCCGGGGGCGACGGCGTTGGCGGTGATGCCGAACTTGCCGAGCTCGATGGCGAGGGTCTTGGTGAAGCCCTGCAGACCGGCCTTGGCGGCGGAGTAGTTGGCCTGGCCGCGGTTGCCGAGCGCCGAGGAGGAGGACAGGTTGACGATCCGGCCCCAGCCCGCCTCGACCATGTGCTGCTGGACGGCCTTGGCCATCAGGAAGGAGCCGCGCAGGTGCACGTTCAGGACGGTGTCCCAGTCGGACGCGGACATCTTGAACAGCAGGTTGTCGCGGAGTACGCCGGCGTTGTTGACCAGGATGGTCGGGGCGCCCAGTTCCTCGACGACCCGCGCGATCGCGGCGGCGACCTGGGCCTCGTCGGAGACGTCGGCGCCGACCGCGATCGCCCTGCCGCCGGCCGCGGTGATCTTCTCGACGGTGTCCTTGCAGGCGGCCTCGTCGAGGTCGATCACGGCGACCGCCCGGCCCTCGGCGGCCAGTCGTACGGCGGTGGCGGCGCCGATCCCGCGTGCGGCACCGGTGACGACGGCCACCCGCTGCTCAGTGCTGGACATTGCTGTTTCTCCTCGCCCTTGAGAGAACCTGGTCACGGGGACCGTTGCCGACACCCCGCCGCGGTGAGCGACCGCTTAGTACCTTCGACAGACGTGACGCTAGAAGCCCTGGCACGCGGTGTCAACGTCACACCGCGCGGTGTGATCCATTACCTCACCAGGAGGTCCAGCAAGCGCTGTGTCTCGGCGGCGGCGTCAAGCGTGAGACCGGTGTGCACGGGACCGGGCTGCACGATCGTCGACCGGGGCGCGACGAGCCAGCGGAAGCGGCGCCCGGGGTCGTCACCGGCCGCGTGCCCCGCCGCGTCGCCGCCCGCGCAGACCCCCTCCACCGCCCCGAGCGCGGCCCGTACCCCGGCGACGTCCGCGTCCGGGTCCAGGGCCAGCAGCCGGGCCTCGTCGAGGTGGGTGCGGGCACCGACGTAGGCCTGGGCGCGGCAGTACACGAGCACGCCCGCGTTGATGCACTCGCCGCGCTCCACCCGGGGTACGACCCGCAGCAGGGCGTACTCGAAGACGTCCCGGTCGCCGCCCTGGCCGGCCCGGGTGATGTGGCGCTCGGCCACATGTCCGGCCATGTGGATGTGGGTCTCGCTCACTTGGCCCCCTCGATGCCGGTGATGCGCTCATGGATGACGGCGGCGCGGGCGAGCAGCGGCCGGACGTAGGTGCGCCGCAGGTCGTCGGGTGTCTCGAAGCCGGGCTCGCCGGCCAGCCAGACGTCCGGGATCTCGGCGGTGACCTCGGCGAGCAGGTCCTCGGTGACCAGATGGGCCAGCTCGGCGGCGGCCGCGCGGACGTCGGGCGCGAAGCCGCTCAGGGTGTGGTCCGAGGCGTCGTACGGGCGGGCGGCGGAGGTCTCGGCCGTCGGCCAGTTGTGCTGCCAGATCATGGTGGCGCCGTGGTCGATGAGCCACAGGTCGCCGCGGTGCACCAGCAGGTTGGGGTTGCGCCAGGAGCGGTCGACGTTGTTGATCAGTGCGTCGAACCAGACGATCCGCCCGGCCTCCTCGGAGCTCACGGAGAAGGCGAGCGGGTCGAAGCCGAGGGCGCCGGAGAGGAAGTCCATGCCGAGGTTGCTGCCGCCGCTGCCCCGCAGCAGGTCCTGCACCTGCTGCTCGGGTTCGCCGAGCCCCAGCACCGGGTCGAGCTCGACGGTGACCAGCCGGGGCATCCGGAAGCCGAGCCGGCGGGCGAGTTCCCCGCAGACGACCTCGGCGACCAGTGTCTTGCGTCCCTGACCGGCGCCGGTGAACTTCATGACGTAGGTCCCGAAGTCGTCGCCCTCGACGAGCCCCGGCAGCGAGCCGCCCTCGCGCAGCGGGGTGATGTAGCGGGTCGCGGTGACCGCTTTCAGCATTTTCCCAGGCCACCCGTCTCGTTCACCGTGCGGTCCACGACCGGTTGCCGGAAGTGGGTGAGCAGCATAGTAACCAAGGGTGATCGCGGGCGGAAAAGCCGTCAGAGGGTGAGCAGTTCCTCGTAGAACCCGCCGAAGCCCCGCTCCCGGTCGACCAGGTGGATCTCCAGGATCCAGTGGCAGGCACGGCCCGCCCTGTCGGTGCGGCGCAGGGGGGTGTCGTTGCCGGGGGTGATGTACGACTCGACGTCCGCGCCGTCGATCTTCTCGTGCGGGAACTCCCCGACCAGGTGACCGGCGTGCCAGCCGCCCAGCTCCCAGCCGGCCCCGCGGGCGAGACGCGCGACCGCCGCGTGCAGCGCGGCGCCGGTGATCCGGGGGTCGGCCTCGAAGGAGCGTCGGCCGCCCGCGAACACCTCGGGCAGATCGGCCCGCAGCCGCTGCTTGACCGGGTCGTCGCCGAGGACGAAGGTACGGCCGAAGTCGGCCTCGTACTCCTCGAAGATCGGCCCGAAGTCGGCGAAGACGATGTCGTCCGCGCCGATCACCCGGTCCGGTGGGTTCTCCTTGTACGGCAGCAGGGTGTTCGGACCGGAGCGCACGATCCGCTTGTGCCAGTGCCGGGTGGTCCCGAACATCTCGTTCGCCAGATCACGGACCCGGTCGCTGACCGCCCGCTCCCGCTCCCCGGCGGCGACGAGTCCGCGCTCCTCGATCTCCGCGAACAGCAGGGCGGCCTTGGCCTGGGCGTCGAGCAGACGCGCGGCACGGGTGGGTTCGTCATCAGCCATGTCCCGAACCTAACCAGCCACGACACCTGCGGCAACGGGATACGGGAGCAGCCGTGGAACCGGCTAACTTGTGGAGTCACAGTCTTCGCACATCGCGCCAAATCACCTGTTTCCCGACCTGCGAGGTGGCCCTTCATGAGCTTGAGCATCCGCAACCAGATCCCCGGCACGGTGGTCGCCGTCACCGCCGGCGAGGTGATGGCGACCGTGAGGGTGCGTCTCGACGGCGGCCAGGACCTCACCGCCGCGATCACCCTGGAGGCGGTCGAGGACCTGGGACTTGCCGCGGGCTCGGCCGTACGCGCCTTGGTGAAGTCGACCGAGGTGGCGCTGGCCACCGGACCGGTCGCGGGGGTGTCCATCCGCAACCAGCTGCCCGGCACGGTCCGGGACGTCGCCACCGGCGGGGCGATGGCCACGGTCAAGGTCGCCGTCGACGGCGGCCCCGACCTCACCGCGGCGATCACGAAGGACGCGGTCGCCGACCTCGGCCTGACGGCCGGCGCGCGGGTGGCGGCGCTGATCAAGTCGACCGAGGTGGCCCTGGCGACCGCCTGAGTGGGCAGTGCTCCCCCGTGGAAGCGGTCTGACAGGGAATTGACAGCGCCCTTTCACCCAAAGCTCATGTCGAGGCGGTCACTATCCGGATGGCGTCTGAACAGGTGGTGCCGCAAGACCGTACCCCTGGGCGGACGGATCAACTCGAAGCTTCGCGGAAGGGAACCCCTCACATGACCAGCGCACCGCTCAACCCCTCAGCCGCACCGGGCCGCCGTACCGTCATGGCGGCGGCCGGAGCGGCGGGGCTCGCCGCCGCGCTGACCGCCTGCGGTTCGTCGGACGACAACTCGGGCTCGACCACCACGGGCGCCGGCTCCACCAACCAGAACAGCAACGGCACGGGAGGTTCGACCGGCACGTCCACCGCCGCGGCCGGCGGCACCGCGCTCGCCAAGACCTCGGACATCCCCGAAGGCGGCGGCACGATCTACAAGGACCAGGCCGTGGTCGTCACCCAGCCGACGTCCGGTACCTACAAGGCGTTCTCCACGAAGTGCCCGCACGCGGGCTGCGCGGTGTCCAGCGTGGCCAACGGCGAGATCGTCTGCCCCTGTCACGGCAGCAAGTTCGCCATCGCGGACGGCAGCGTGAAGCACGGCCCGGCGACGACCGGCCTGACCGCGGCGAACATCACGGTCGCCGGCGACCAGATCTCGCTGGCCTGACGGTCAGGCCCGTCGGCGCGGGCGCTTGAGGCAGCCGAGCACCTCGTCCGTGGTCGCGACCGTGGCGACCAGCGCGAGGGTGTTGCGGACCATCGCCGGGGTGTAGTCGGAGGGAACCCCCGCGATGGCGTCGGCCGGTACGACGGCCGTGTAGCCCCGGTTCACCGCGTCGAACACCGCATTGGGCACGGCCACGTTGGCCGAGACACCGGCGACGACCAGCGTGCGGCAGCCGAGGTTGCGCAGCAGCGGGTCGACGTCGGTGCCCTGGATCGGCGACAGGCCGTGCAGCCGTCGTACGACGAGGTCCTCCTCCGAGACCTCGATGGGGGACGCGACGCGTACCGCCGCCGTGCCGGGCAGCTGCTGGACGGGCAGCCGCTCGGCGGCGCGGAACAGCCGGGCGTTGCGGTTCGCGCCCCGGCCGTCGGCGCGGCGTTCGGCGACCGCGTGGATCACCTGGACGCCGGTGTCGTGCGCCGCGGCGACCAGCCGGGCGATGTTGGTCAGTGCCCCCGACGTGCGGGCCTCGTGGGCGAGTTCGGGCAGTGCGCCGTCCGGGCCGACCACGCCCTGCTGGCACTCGACGGTGAGCAGCACCGTGCTCGCGGGCTCGAGGAGTTCCGCGAGACGTTCGTACGACGACGGCATGACGCCCCCTTCCGCCTTGGTGCGGGGCGGGTGACACTAACCGCCATCGCGCGGGAACGGAAGAAGAGAAGAGGGGGCCGCATGACCGTCACTCAGCGCCGGGGCCGCAAGATCATGATGACGCCCGGTGAGCTGGACGATTTCCTCACCACGGAGCGCACCTGCCGGGTCGCGACCGTCTCGGCGTCCGGCGCGCCGCACGTGAGCGCGCTGTGGTTCGCGTGGGACGGCACGTCGCTGTGGCTGTACTCGGTGGTGCGCAGCCAGCGCTGGAAGGACCTGACGCGCGACCCGCGGGTGGCGGTCGTGGTCGACTCGGGTGAGGAGTACGACAGTCTGCGCGGTGTCGAGCTGAGAGGGTCCGTCGAGTTCGTGGGCGAGGTCCCGCGCACCGGCGAACTGGTCGCCGAACTCGACTACGTGGAGACCCTGTTCGCCCGCAAGAACTTCGGTCTGGACGAGATGCCGCACGACGGCAGGCACGCCTGGGCCCGGCTGACCCCGACGAAGACCGCTTCCTGGGACTTCCGCAAGCTCGGCTCCGCGTAGGGCTGTCGGGGGAGCGCGGACGGTTCAGGAGATCGTCTCGGCCGCACCCCGCAGTGCCTGTACCGCCGCCCGGATCGACGGGCGGCGGTCGGCGTCCGCCCGCCAGACGACGTACACATGGCGGCGCACCCGCTGCTTGAGCGGCACGGTCACGATGCCCTCGGGCACCGGGTGCCGGCCGAGCCGCGGGGCGATGCAGACTCCCAGCCCGGCGGCCACCAGGTTGAGTTGCGTGTGCGTCTCGGCGGCGCGGTGCCCGACGATCGGTTCGACTCCGCGCGAGCGCAGCGTGAACATCAGCCACTCGTGGCAGAACTCGCCCTCGCCCCAGGTGATCCACTCGTCCTCGGCGAACTCCCCCAGGTCCACCTCGTCCCGGCCGGCGAGCCGGTGGCCGACCGGGAGGGCCACGTCGGCGGGGTCGTCCAGCAGGGGCGCCTTGACCAGCCCGTCGGGCAGCGGCATCGGTTTGTTGTACCAGTCGAGGACGACCGCCAGGTCGAGGTCGCCGCGGACCACCCCGGCGATGCCGCTCTCCGGTTCCAGTTCGCTGGAGCGGACGCGCAGCGCCGGGTGCCGGGTGCGCAGGGCCGCCAGCGCGGCCGGGAAGAGGCCGCGGGCGGCCGTCGGGAACGCCGACAGCCTGAGCTCGCCGACGACCTGGCCGCGCTGCGCCTCCAGGTCGGACTGGGCCAGCTCCACCTGGGAGAGGATGCGGCCCGCGTGCTCGGCGAGCAGCCGGCCGGCGTCGGTGAGCCTGACGCCCCGGCCGTTCCTGGCCAGGAGCTGCTGGTCCACCTCGCGCTCCAGCTTGCCCAGCTGCTGCGAGACGGCCGACGTCGTGACGTGCAGGGCCTCGGCGGCCCCGCTGACCGAGCCGTGCCGGGCGAGGGCGTCGAGGGTGCGCAGGCGCTCCAGGTTCAACATGTAAGTGATTCTAAGAGATACCGCGCTCGAATTCTCGATTGTGCTACGACGTCGGTTCCAGCAGGGTGGGCATATGACCACCGTGACGACAACCGCTGCCGCTGTCGGCGAGCCGACGCTCTCCGGCGACCGTTCCCGCCCCCGCCTGGACTGGCGCCTGCGGTTCGGCGCCCTTTCGCTGATCTGGGGCTTCAGCTTCCTGCTGATCAAGGTGGGAACTCAGGGCTACGCGCCGTTCCAGGTCACCCTGGGCAGGCTGGTGTTCGGTACGGCGGTGCTGGCGGCGGCGATGGTGTGGAAGCGGGAGCGGCTGCCGCGCGGGGCCCGCACCTGGGGCCACCTGACGGTCGCCGCGTTCCTGCTGAACGCGCTGCCGTTCTCGCTCTTCGCCTACTCCGAGCTGACGATTCCGTCCACGCTGGCCGGCATCTGCAACGCGACCTCACCGCTGTGGGGGATGGCGCTGTCGTTGGTGGCCCTGTCGGAGGACCGGCCGACCCGGATCCGCTTCGCCGGGCTCGGCCTGGGCTTCCTCGGGGTGCTGACGGTACTGGGGGCCTGGCAGGGTTTCCACGGCCTGGACGTCACGGGCACGGCGATGGCGCTGCTGGCCTCGCTGAGCTATCCGATCGGCTGGATCTACGTCCGGCGGACACTGGCGGGCACAGGGAACTCGCATCTGTCGATGACCGGGGCGCAGTTGCTGCTGGCGGCGGTACAACTTGCCGTGGTGACACCGGTGTTCACCACCTTCCCCCGTCATGTCTCGTGGCTCCCGCTGCTGGCGATCGCCGCGCTGGGCGCGTTGGGCACCGGTCTCGCGGTGCTGGTCCAGTACGGGCTGGTCGCAGAAGTGGGCCCGACCACGGCCCAGATGGTCACGTACTTCATCCCGGTCATCGCCACGGCGGCGGGCGTCGCGGTACTGGGCGAGTCACTGCGGTGGAGCACGCCGGCGGGAGCGGCGGTGGTGCTGGCCGGGGCCGCACTCACCCAGGTGCGGCCCAGGAGGAGGGCCTCCTGAGGAGGGCGGGCTTCTAGGCCAGCACCCGTCCCCTCCCCGGTCCCGCGGCCGCCGCCACCGCCGCCGCCAGGCGCCCGGTCTCCTCGGGGGTCAGCGTCGAGACGGTGATACGGATACCCGGCGGGGCCGCCATCCGGTAGCGCGCCCCCGGGGACACCCCCCACCCCTCGTGCAGCAGCCGGGCCACCGCTCCCGTCTCGTCCGGGACCGGGACCCAGACGTTCATGCCGCTGCGGCCGTGGGCCTCGATGCCGTGGTCCGCCAGGGCGTCGACGAGCAGTTCCCGGCGGGCCCGGTAGGCCGCCGCCACCGACGGTCCGTCCACCGCGCCGTCGGCCCACATCCGGACCACCGTGCGCTGCAGCAGGTGACTCACCCAGCCCGGCCCCAGGCGCTGGCGCCCCCGGACCCGGTCGACCGTGACCTCGTCGCCGGTCATGACGGCCAGGCGCAGGTCGGGGCCGTAGGCCTTGGCGACCGAGCGGAGGAAGGCCCAGTGGTGCGTGCCGCCCACCAGGGGGTGCAGGGGGAGGTCGACGATGCCGTGCCCGTGGTCGTCCTCGATCAGCACGGTGCGCGGGTGCTCGCGCAGGACGGCACGGAGGGCACGCGCGCGGGGTGCGCTCACCGCGGCGCCGGTCGGGTTGTGCGCCCGTGCCGTGACGATCAGGGCGCGTGCCCCCGACTCCAGTGCCCTGCGCAGCCCGTCGGCACGCGGTCCCTCGTCGTCCACCGCCACCGGGACGGTACGCAGGCCCAGCGCGGGGATGAGATCAAGGGTGCGGCCCCAGCCGGGGTCCTCGACGGCGACCGCGTCACCCGGCTTGAGGTGGGCCAGCAGGACGCGCTCGACGGCGTCGAGGGAGCCCGAGGTGACGGTGAGCGGGCCACCGGGCACGCCGTCGGCGGTGAACGCGGCGCGCGAGATCCGCTCCAGCTCCGGCTCGACCGGGTCGGCGCCGTAGAGGACCGGCGCGCGGTCGCCCTCCGCCGCCACGGCCGCCAGGGCCGGTGCGAGGGCGGGCAGCAGCGCGGGGTCGGGGTTGCCGGAGGACAGATCGCGCACCCCGGCCGGTACGTCCACGCGGATCTGGTCGCGCCCGGTGGTGGCCGGCTTGGGCCGGACCCGGCTGCCGCGCCGGCCGGAGGTCTCGATGACCCCACGCTCGCGCAGGGTGCGGTAAGCGGCCGCGACCGTATTGGGATTCACCCCGAGCCGAGTCGCCAACTCCCGCATCGGGGGCAGCAGTTGCCCCGGCTCCAGCGCCCCGGAACCCACCGCACGCTCGACGCTGGCCGCGATCTCGGCTGCGCCACGCCCTTTGATCGGATATTCTCCTAGCACAAAGCAGATTATGCACTAGTGCAATGGAGGAACGCAATGGAGACCGCCGTCCAGGGGACCGTGCCGCCCCAGCCCGCCGCCTACCCCAGGACCGACCGCACCGTTCCCACGCGCGCCGCGGACCGGGCGTCGTACGACAGGGAGCTCGTGCACTCGATCCTCGACGAGGGCTACCTCTGCCACCTCGGCTTCGTGCGCGACGGCGCGCCGGTGGTGCTGCCGACGCTGTACGGCCGGGTCGGCGAGGTGCTGTACCTGCACGGCTCGACGGGCTCGCGCCCGCTGCGCATGGCCGGGCAGACCGATCCCGGGCTCCCGGTGTGCGTGACGGTCACCCACGTCGACGGTCTGGTGCTGGCCCGTTCGGCGTTCCACCACTCGATCAACTACCGCTCGGTCGTGGTGCACGGCATCGCCCACCAGGTCACCGACCCCGAGGAGCGGGGCCTCGCCCTGGACGCCCTGGTCGACCACGTCGTGGCGGGCCGCTCCGCCGACTCCCGCCCGGCGAACAGGAAGGAACTGGCCGCGACCGCGGTGATCCGCCTGGACCTGACCGAGGTGTCCGCGAAGACCCGGGCGGGCGGCGCCAACGACGAGCCCGAGGACCTGGCCCTCCCGTACTGGGCGGGCGTGGTGCCGCTGCGCAAGGGCTACGACGCTCCGATCGCGAACGACGACCTGCCGGCGGACATCGCGGTCCCGTCGTACCTGAAGAACGCCTGATCGGGGGTCTGATCCGGCTTCCGGTGGGTCGACACGCCCCTTTCAGGGGCCCGGGACCGTGTCGGAGGTGCGGCCACCGCCGCGCGGGCGCGACAGGCCGCCACGCGCCCGTACCTCTCCACCGGCCGGGACCTGCCCCACCACCGGTTCCGGCGCGGGAGTCGCCGACTGCGCGATGAAGGCCCCGGCCAGTACGACCATTCCTCCCACCACCTGCGGCGAGGCCAGCCGCTCCCCCAGGAGCACCCACGCCAGCACGGCCGCCACCACCGCCTCCAGACAGGCGACCACCCCCGCCACCTGCGGGGACAGCCGCCGCACCGACAGCACACCCGTGGCGTAGGCGACGACCGTCGCGACCAGCACGATCCACCCCAGCAGGGCCACCGCCGGCACGGCCACCCCGTTCATCCGCGCGGATCCGCCCAGCACCGACCAGTCCATCTCCCAGGGCCGGGCCACCACGGTGAGCAGTCCCGCCCCGACCAGCAGGCCGTACGCGATCACGCCCAGCGGGTCCACCCCGTCGCCCCCACCGTGGTCGGCGAGCACGAAGTACCCCACCTGGCAGCAGGCCGCGCCCAGCGCCAGCGCCAGTCCCAGCGCATCGAAGCGCAGTCCGGACCACACCTCCACGACGCACGCCAGGCCGCCCGCCGCGAGGACCACACCGAGCACGGCGGCGCGGGTGACAGGCCGCCGCTGCACGAAGCGGACCCAGCCGAGCACCAGCGCGGGAGCGAGGTACTCCACGAGCAGCGCCACCCCCACCGGTATCCGGGAGATCGCGGCGAAGTAGCAGGCCTGGACGCCCGCGACGGCGAGCAGGCCGAACCCGGCGAGCAGCACGGGCCGGCGGCGCGGCAGGTCACGGTGGCGGACGGCGAGCGGAAGCATCACCAGGGCGGCACCGGCCACCCGCAGCCACACCACGTGCAGCGGCGCGAGACCGGCCTCGATCAGAGGCTTGGCCGCGACGCCGGAGCCGCCGAAGGCGAGCGCCGAGCCGAGGGCGAGGAAGAGCCCGAAGCCCTTTCCGTGGCTGCTGTGAGTGGTGTGCACCGGCACATGATGGCAGGGGGCGACATGAGCGTCACCCTCTATGGCACCTGTCTCAACGGCTGGACGTGCGGTTCTCCAGCCCGGGATCCCGCAGTTCGTCGTCCCCGTCGATCCGCACGGCCAGTTCCCGGGCGGCCACACCCGCCCGCTCAAGCACCTCGACGGCCCGCGACTCCGGGTCGCCCACCAGACCTGCGAGGAGGTCGATGCCGTGGGCGCGGGTGCCGCCCCGGCGCCGGGCGCGGCTGCGGGCGTACTCCACGGCGGCCGCCGCCACCGGGGACCAGCCGCCGTCCCCTTTGCCTTCGGGGGGCGCGGGCTTGCCTTCGGGGGGCGCGAGGGCCGGCAGCGCGCCGGAGTCCTCGACCCCGCTCTGCCAGCGCAGGCCGTAGCCGATGCTGCGCTGGACCAGGTAGCCGAGCAGCCGGGCGAGTTGCGCGTCGCCGATGACGGCGCGGACCTCGGGGTCGTTCTCGATCAGGGAGTGCAGCAGGTGGGCGGTGTCGACCTGGCGGTCCCCGTCCCGTACGGCCCGGCGCCGGGCACCGGCGACCACTGCTGCCAGCTCGGCACCGAGTCCGGCGCCGTCGTCCGCGTGGATGCCGCCCTGGTCCTGTGCGGGCTGGCGGGGAATACGGGGGTGCACTCCCCCACCTCATCAATCCCGGGCGGCCGAGTCATCCACGGGGGGAAGCATTTTCGCGTCCCACGCAGAGTGGACGGCGGCGGCCGGAATCTCCTCCTTACGGATGAGATCAGGCCGGTTCGGCCACAAAGGCGCGCGCCGCCTTGCCACGCGCGCTCCTTGTCACACGCCCCGCACGCGGCCGCGTCATTTCTGACGGTTCATCAGTATTGAATGTTCGAGGTCCTGCGGCTACGTTCCGCGCACCGTAGCCCGACACGAAGGGGTGGCCCCATGGCCGAAGTCAGCGCGGAGGCACGCATCCAGGCACCGGCCGAGAAGGTGTGGGCCCAGCTCACCGACTGGCCGACGTACGGGGAGTGGAACGCGACGCACACGAATTTCCCCAAGGGCGGCCCCGAGACCCTGGCGGTGGGCGGCACCTTCCAGGAGAACATGAAACTGATGGGCTTCCCGGCGGAGGTCGAGTGGACCATCGAGGAACTGGAGCCGGCCCGGGTGCTGGCGATCCGCGGCAAGGGCCCGATGGCGGTGACCGTCGCGACGCGCTACACGCTGACCCCGGACGGGGAGGCGACGGGGGTGCGGATCGACGGCGAGTTCACGGGCGCGGCGGTGTCGCTGATGGCGGGCAAGCTCAAGGACTCGGCGACGGCGGCACTGAACGAGTCGCTGCGCAAGCTGGGCGGCCTGGTGGCCTGAGCCCGGCCGCGCACGTCGCCTCCCGCACGCGCCGGGCGCCCCGCGGAGCACTCCACGGGGCGCCCGGTGCGGTGCCGGTCAGTCCTCGTCCGCGAGGATGAGGTACAGCTTCTTGCGGGTCTCGTTGATGGCGGCCAGCGCCTTCTCGCGCTGTTCCTTGGTGCCGGTCTTCCAGACCTGCCCGAAGGCCTCCATCAGGCCGAAGCCGGCCTGGCGGATCTCACCGAGCGCCTCGAAGTCGACCCCGCGGGAAGCCTCTTCCCAGGGGGCGTCCGGGCCCTCGTCGGCGGCGGTACGGCCACTGTCGGTGAGGGAGAACAGCTTCTTGCCGCCCTCGCTCTCACTGGCGATCAGACCCTCGTCCTCCAGCAGCTGGAGGGTGGGGTAGACCGAACCGGGGCTGGGCTTCCACGCACCGCCGCTGCGCTCGGCGATCTCCTGGATCATCTCGTAGCCGTGCATCGGACGGTCCTTCAACAGAGCCAGGATTGAGGCCCGTACGTCACCGCGCCGCGCCCTTCCCCTGGGGCCGCCGCGCCCTCGCGGCCCCCAGTGCCCCGGCCCGAAACCGGGCCCACCGGGACCGAAGCCGGGACCGCCGGGACCGAAGGGCCCGAACGCCGCACGGCGACCGTCACGTCCATGTCCACGCTCGAATCCGTGGGAACGCATGGGAATCACTCCATTCCATCGTTGATCTGTCGCGTATCGTTCGCGATGTCTCAACGATATATCGGAACTGTTCGCCTGACAACCCCTTCTGCTGCTGCACGTGGGCTTCGAGTCGCGGCTGGAACGGGACCGGCTGTTGCTGACGGACTTCGATGGGGGCGTCGGCACACCCCGGATTACTTCGTGCGCCGTGCGGACGGCTCGGCGGTGGTCGTCGCGAAGACACGGGCCTGCGGCCGTCGCCTGGTCCTGCTGAACCGGCACCCGCTCAGCGCCCGTCGCGACCTGACGGTCTCGGGCCTTCCAGGCACGGGCAAGACCATGGTCGCGGCGGAGTCCGCCCGGTTCCTGGGGCTCCCGGTCCGCCCCCGGCGGACATGACCGACATCATCGAGGCCGCGGTGGGTGTCTGCACCGACAGCCGCACGGGTCCCGGTGTCGTCGACGAGATCCACGACATCTCGCAGAGGACCCGGGCCGGGGCCGAGGTCTCCGACATGGAGACCAGTGAACTGCTGGTCGGCACACGAGGCGCTCAGATCGCGGGCCGTTTCACCCTCGTCCCCACCGACCCCGCTCCCCTCACGCGGATGCCCCGCCTCAAAAGATCTGATCCGATGCGTCAGAACGCCGCTCGTCGTCTTCAGGGATCTGGTCCACCGGGACCGAGTCGAGCCGGTCGAGTTCCTCCCGGCCCCCGACGACCGCTGGGCCGCAGCCCGGCGGCAGCCGATCGACGACCAGGGCAACGGCCTCCTCGGCGGTGTCCGCCTCCCCGACGATCTGGGAACGGGACGGTCCAGCGACGAGGTAGCGCCCGCCAGGAAGGTGCATGATGAATGGAACATCCCAGGACCAGTCACCCGTACACCTGCTGAAGTGCAGGTCCTGGTGGCTGCTTGAGGGATGCAGCTGCCAGAGAAGCGGCTCGGCATACGCGGCCCCCACCAGTCTGGTGTCCATGTACTCCTTATGGAGCAGTCGCTGCCACGCAGCCTCCACGACATCATCCTGACCGGGCTCGACGTCATCGGAAGCACTCCGCGCAGCTCTCCATGCCATGCGCCCATTCTGCCGTCGGCGGACCAAGTCCCCGCGTCTCACCCAATCCAGTCCACGCAGATCAGCGAGGCGCGGCCGACCGACTTCGTCGAGACAGGACAGGAGCGGTTCCAGCAGGGACGTTGCATGATCATGCGGTCTCATGCATAATCTTCCTATGTCCAAGGTCCTCACCTCCCTTCCCGCCGGCGAGCGCGTCGGCATCGCCTTCTCCGGCGGGCTCGACACCTCGGTCGCGGTCGCGTGGATGCGCGACAAGGGCGCCGTCCCGTGCACCTACACCGCCGACATCGGCCAGTACGACGAGCCCGACATCGCCTCGGTGCCCGGCCGGGCGCACACCTACGGTGCCGAGATCGCGCGCCTGGTCGACTGCCGGGCCGCGCTGGTCGAGGAGGGCCTGGCCGCGCTGACCTGCGGTGCGTTCCACATCCGCTCGGGCGGGCGGGCATACTTCAACACCACCCCGCTGGGCCGCGCGGTCACCGGCACCCTGCTGGTGCGGGCGATGCTGGAGGACGACGTCCAGATCTGGGGCGACGGCTCGACCTTCAAGGGCAACGACATCGAGCGGTTCTACCGGTACGGACTGCTCGCCAACCCGCACCTGCGGATCTACAAGCCCTGGCTGGACGCGGACTTCGTGACCGAGCTCGGCGGCCGCAAGGAGATGTCCGAGTGGCTGCTCGCGCACGGGCTGCCGTACCGGGACAGCACGGAGAAGGCGTACTCCACGGACGCCAACATCTGGGGCGCCACGCACGAGGCGAAGACCCTGGAGCACCTGGACAACGGCATCGAGACCGTCGACCCCATCATGGGCGTGCGGTTCTGGGACCCCGAGGTCGAGATCCTCCCCGAGGACGTGACCATCGGCTTCGACCAGGGCCGGCCGGTGACGATCAACGGCAAGGAGTTCGGGACCGCGGTCGAGCTGGTCATGGAGGCCAACGCGATCGGCGGCCGGCACGGGCTCGGCATGTCGGACCAGATCGAGAACCGGATCATCGAGGCGAAGAGCCGGGGCATCTACGAGGCGCCGGGCATGGCGCTGCTGCACGCCGCCTACGAGCGGCTGGTCAACGCGATCCACAACGAGGACACCCTCGCGCAGTACCACAACGAGGGCCGGCGGCTCGGCCGCCTCATGTACGAGGGCCGGTGGCTGGACCCGCAGGCGCTGATGATCCGGGAGTCGCTGCAGCGGTGGGTCGGCGCGGCGGTCACCGGTGAGGTGACGCTGCGGCTGCGGCGCGGCGAGGACTACTCGATCCTCGACACGACGGGGCCGGCCTTCAGCTACCACCCCGACAAGCTGTCGATGGAGCGCACCGAGGACGCCGCGTTCGGCCCGGTGGACCGGATCGGCCAGCTCACGATGCGCAACCTCGACATCGCCGACTCCCGCGCGAAGCTGGAGCAGTACGCGGGGCTCGGTCTGATCGGCTCCGCCAACCCGGCGATCGGGGCGGCGCAGGCCGCGGCGACCGGTCTCATCGGCACCATGCCGGAGGGCGGCGCCGAGGCGATCGCGTCTCGTGGGGAGGCCGCGCCGGACGCCGACGAACTGCTGGACCGGGCCGCCATGGAGCTGGGCACGGACTGAGCGACACGTTCGAGGAGGGCCGACTCGTCAGGGTCGGCCCTTTCCGCTGCCCTGGGCTGCCGGGGCGGGCGGCGGGGCGGCAGGAGGAGGGACGGGTGCGGCACCGCCGTGCGTCTTCGCGCAGTTCCCCGCGCCCCCATGGAGCGCCGTCGTGGCTCGTCGCGTGCGGCACTGTCGTGGTTCGTCGCGCGGTTCCTCCGCCGGCCTTCCGACCGGGGGTACCCCGGCGCCTCTTCGTCCTCCCGGTGGAAATCGGGCCAGGAGTCGTGCATTGGCCTTGGGCGGCCGCGGGTCGGCGGACCTAGCGTCTGGGGCATGCGGATTCGAATCGTCGATGCCTTTGCCGAGCGGGTCTTCGCCGGGAACCCGGCCGGGGTCGTCCTGCTCGACTCCTTCCCCGACGACGGCTGGATGCAGAACGTCGCCATGGAGGTGAACCACGCCGAGACCGCCTTCGCGCGCCCGTTGCCCGAGGGCGGGGACGCCGACTGGGCGCTGCGGTGGTTCACCCCCGTAACGGAGGTCGCGATGTACGGTCACGCCACGCTCGCCACCGCCCATGTGCTGCGTACCACCGGGGCGCACCCGGGGACCGTGCGGTTCGCCACCCGAAGCGGCCTGCTGATCGCGACCCCCGGCGCGGACGGGTCGATCACCCTGGACTTCCCCACCGCACCGCTCACCCGGGTCGACGCACCCGACGGGGTCGCCGAGGCGCTGGGCGCCGAGCCCGTCGCCGTGTTCGACACCGGTCCGAACGTCGGGGACCTGCTCGTGGAACTCGCCGACGAGAAGACGGTGCGGGGGCTCTCCCCCGATCACCGGGCCCTCGGCGCCTACTCCGGGCGCGGGATCATCACCACCGCACGGGCCGAGGACCCGGCCGGGGGCTACGACTACGTCTCCCGCTGCTTCTTCCCCAACGTCGGCATCGACGAGGACCCGGTGACCGGGAGCGCGCACACCGCCCTCGCGCCGCACTGGTCCGCCCGGCTCGGCAGCGACGACCTGACCGGGCTGCAGGCCTCCCGCCGTACCGGACTCGTCCGCACCGGACTGCGCGGTGACCGCGTCCTGCTCACCGGGCGCGCGGTCACCGTCATCGACGGGGAACTGCTCACGCCGTAGGCAGCCAGCCCACCTTGCCGGCGAGCAGCGCGTAACCGACGAACGCGCCGATGTCGAGCAGCGAGTGCGCCACCACCAGGGGGCCGACCCGGCCCCACCGCCGGTACAGGTAGACGAAGACGACGCCCATCACCATGTTGCCGACGAAGCCGCCGATCCCCTGGTACAGGTGGTACGACCCGCGCAGTACGGCACTGGCCACCAGAGCCGTGCCGGCGGTCCACCCCAACTGGTCCAGGCGGCGCAGCAGATAGCCGACGACGATGACCTCTTCGAGGATCGCGTTCTGCATCGCGGAGAGGATCAGTACGGGGTACTTCCACCACACGCCGGGCAGCGCCTCCGGCACCACCGTGAGGTTGAACCCGAGTCCGCGTGCGGCCAGGTAGAAGGCGATTCCGGTGCTGCCGATCACCGCCGCGACGCCCGCGCCGCGTCCCAGGTCGGCCCAGGGGCGGGTACGGTCGAAGCCGAGGGTGCGCAGGCTCGCGCCCTCGCGGAGCAGCAGGTGGGCCACCAGGAGGACAGGGACCAGCGCGCTGGCGATGCCGAACAGCTGCCAGGCGAGGTCGAGCCAGGGGCGGCCCGGCGCGGCGGACGCGTTGAGGGTCGCCGCCTGGTCCTTGAGCCCGCCCGGTTTGGTGACCGACCCGATGAAGCTGATCAGCGCCGACACCCCGCTCGCCCCGAGCGACAGCCCCAACACCAGCAGCGTCTCGTCCCTGAACATGCGCTGCGAGGGCCGTTCCACGGGGTAAGAACCGGCCACCGAACCCGCCTCCACCTGCACACCTGCCTCCAGTCGAGCAAACCCCACGCCGTGGGTCGTCACAGCTTGCCCGATGGAGACCGAGGAGGCACGGGCGGCCCCCTGCAGAGCGAGGGCCCCTCGCAGAATGCGTCACGGCGTCCCGGCACCGCTCATCCCATCAGCACCGGCTCCAATAACCCCACCGGCCACGTGTGCACAGGCTCTCCCGCGTTCATCAGCTCCGCATAGCGGCGCGTCATGCCGGCCAGCGCCACATCCTTCGGCAGCCCCCGCTCCAGCGCCCGGTGGAAGGTCGCCGCCTGCCAGGACGCCCCGTTGACCCGTCGTCGGCAACGCTCCTCGATCACGCCCAGGTAGAAGTCCCGGTCGGCCGGCTCCACCCCCCAGCCGTCAAGACCGGCCGCCGCCAGCGGCAGCAACTCGTCGCGGACCAGGGTGACCGCGTCCACCTCCGCCGTACCGCCGCCGTACCGCGCCCGCCTCGGCCAGACCAGCCGTGCGTCGATCCCGTGCCGGCACGCCGCGTCGAAGTTCGCCTCGGCGACGGAGAACGGCATCCGCGTCCAGACCGGCCGGGACTCCTCGGCGAGCGCACGGACCAGACCGTAGTAGAACGCGGCGTTGGCGACGACGTCGGTGATGGTGGGGCCGGCCGGCAGGACCCGGTTCTCGACCCGGAGGTGGGGGACGCCGTCGGCAATGCCGTAGACGGGCCGGTTCCAGCGGTACACCGTGCCGTTGTGCAGGACGAGTTCGGCGAGCTTGGGCACTCCGCCCGCGTCGAGCACGGCCAGCGGGTCCTCCTCGTCGCAGATCGGCAGGAGCGCCGGGAAGAAGCGCAGGTTCTCCTCGAACAGTTCGTACGCGGAGCTGATCCAGCGTTCGCCGAACCAGGTGCGCGGCCGTACGCCCTGCGACTGGAGTTCGGGCGGGCGGGTGTCGGTGGCCTGGAGGAACAGCGGGGGCCGGGACTCCCGCCACAGTTCGCGGCCGAAGAGGAAGGGGGAGTTGGCGCCCACGGCGATCTGCGGGGCGACGGCCGCCTGCGCCGCGTTCCACACGTCCGCGAAGCGGCCAGGGGTGACCTGGAGGTGCAGTTGCACGGACGTGCACGCGGCCTCCGGCACGATCGACTTGGACGTGCACACGAGATGCTCGACGCCCTCGATGTCGAGCCGGAAGTCCTCGCCGCGGGCGGCCACGATCTGGTCGTTGAGGAGGGTGTAACGGTCGACCTCGGAGAGGTTCGCGGAGACCAGGTCGTCCCGCTCCAGCGTCGGCAGGATGCCGATCATCACGATGCCGGCGTCCACCTCGCGCGCCTTGCGGTCCGCGTACGCGAGGGAGGTGCGGAGTTCCTCCGCCAGCCGGTCGAATACCCGGCCGCCGAGCCGGTGTGGAGCTATGTTGACTTCCAGATTGAACATGGCGAGTTCTGTTTGGAAATCACGGCTCGCGATGCGTTCGAGTACCTGCCCGTTCAGCATTCTCGGCATACCGTCCGCACCGGCGAGATTCAGTTCGATCTCGACACCCATGAGGTTCTTTGGGCGGTCGAACCGCTTCTCCACCAGCAGCCGCTCCAGCCCCGACAGGCAGTCCCGGAGCTTTTCGCGGTAGCGCTGGCGATCGGACAGGTCGAACCGGCCCGCCACGACCTTCTCCCCCATCGAAGTGTCCCTCCTCGAATGGGCGGACCGAGGTTCCGGCCGCCGGTGTCCCGGGTCCAGGTGGGATGATGCCCAGCCCGGGCGATCGATAACGTCGCGCGCACGACGGACACCCGCTACTCTGTTGGAATGTGTCCTGCGGCACATTCGCGCGGCATGGGGCATCACGCAACTGCGGGTTCCCCGTTCCCCTCGTGAAAAACGCCGACGGCATTCGGCCGACCGTGAGAGCCTCGAATTCCGAGGTCAGCGGGGTTACGGCAGGCGGGAAATCGGGAGGATTCCCCACGAATCAATGACCGAATTGCGCCTTGTTCTGTTCCGTGAAACGGCCCGGTGAAACACCACCTGAACACGTGTCGTATAAACTCCGCGAACAAGGCAGAAGGCTGGCGCCCACGGTCCTGGTTCCTGCCGTCCGAGCGCGTGCGGCAGGCACCGTCCGCACCGCTCTTCACCGAACCGGGCCGCCGCCTCTCTGACCCCCTGTGAGCTGACAGCGCCGTCCGCCCCCGCCCTCGCGCCACCGCGCCTGTCGAATGAGAGGCGACCCACCATGCCGTTGCTAGTCCCTCCTGCCCCCGCGCCCGCACTCCGTTCCGTCCTCACCGCCCTCGGTTCCCCCACCGCCGTCGACGAGGCCCGGACCCCCTCCCTGCGTACCGCCCAGGGACCCGTGACCCCCGAACTGCCGTTGCCCGTGCACGTACTGGACCGGATCACGCCGGAGGGCATGTCCGCCACCCGGCTGGCCGGCTGGCGCTTCCTGATCCGCTGCGGCGACCGGGTGGTGGCCGCGGCCGAGACGATGCTCACCCCCGACGGCTGGGCCTTCTCGCACTTCTTCGAGGGGCCCTACATCACCTCCACCGAACGGGCCCTGCACCAGGCGGAGGCCCTGCCGCAGACGTACCAGCCACGCCTGCTGTCCCTGCCGAGCCTGTACATGCTCACCCTGTGGCTGCACGGCGACGACGCGGCGGACGGCGCCGAAGGACACCCGGCCGCCACCGACCTGCTCGTCCCGCTGGCACCCGCCCCGCCCGGGATCGCGGCCCACCGCCCGCATCCGGTGTCCGAGCTCCTCCCGGTGCTCACCGACCGCGTCACCCCGGCACCCCTGCTCATCACACCGGCCTGAGAGGCCGCCCCTCTCTTGCGAGCGGAACTAGCCCCATCCGGCCATATGAAACCATCCGAATTGACAAGCCGGTGGAGCTGAACCGTCCGGCCGGGTGACGCGTCTGAAACCTGTGAGAAGCGGTGCCGCGAAATCCCTGCGGAACAACGCCCGGAGGGCAACACTGGTTTCCGACCGACTCATCCACGGGGGACCGACATGACCACGACAAAGCGAGAGACCCCACCCATGTGCCAGCACCAACCGCCGTGTCCGACCGCCGAATCCGCCGACCGGGAGTCCGCCCGCCTCACGGCGCACCACCCGGAGCAGGGCTGGAGCCTGCTGTGCAACGGCGTTCTGCTCTTCGAGGACACCGGTGAACTCCTGCCCGACGGCCAGATCATCGCCCCGCACCGCCCGCTCGGTGCCGGCAGCGTGATGACCGCCGCCTGAGCGAACATCGCACCACCCCCGGGCGGCTCCGCCGCTCCGCCCGGTGACAATGAAGGGGCCGGACGCACACCTGGTGCGCACCGGCCCCGACGTGCGTCCGGGGTCCGTCACCCCTGGTAGCCGAGTGCTGTGCGCAGCGCGAAGTAGGCGGGTTTGGGGGCGAGTTGCTCGTCCCAGGGCAGGGCCGCGCCCTCTCCCGGGAAGACGGCCGGGATCCACGAGTACTTGTCCGTCCAGTCCCAGATCGTGATGCCCACGCACCGCCGTACCGCCAGGCACGCCCTGGTCAGGTCCGCATACCAGGTCGCCTGCTCGGCCAGCTTCTCGTCGGTCGCGGGCAGTTGCATCCGGATGTCCACCTCGGTGAGGGCGGTGTCCAGTCCGAGCCGGGAGAACCGGCGGAGGTTCTCCTCCAGGGTGCCGGGATAGCCGTACTGGAGGGCGAGGTGGGCCTGGAAGCCGATACCGTCCAACGGCACGTGCGCGGCCTTCAGTTCGCGGGCGAGCGTGTAGTAGGCGTCGCTCTTCGGTCCGGTGGCCTCGATGTTGTAGTCGTTGAGGTACAGCTTGGCGTGCGGGTCGGCCTGGTGGGCCCAGCGCAGCGCGTCGGCGATGTAGCCGGGGCCGAGGGTCTCGTACCAGAGGGTCTCGCGGTAGCTGCCGTCCTCGTTGAACGCCTCGTTGACGACGTCCCAGGAGTAGACCTTCCCCCGGTAGTGCCGTACCTCGGTCTGGATGTGCTTCTTCAGCACCGCCCGCAGTTCGGGGGCCGTCCAGGTGCGGGAGGTGAGCCAGTCGGGCAGCTGGCTGTGCCAGACCAGGGTGTGGGCGCGGACCCGCTGGTGGTTCTCGCGGGCGAGGTGCACGATCTGGTCGCCGTTGGTCCAGTCGAAGACGCCCTGCTGGGGCTCGGTGGCGTACCACTTCATGCCGTTGCCCGGTGTGATCATGTCGAACTCGGTGCCGAGCAGCCCGGTATAGGCGGTGTCGGTGAGTTCGGGGTTGTCCGTGGCGCTGCCGAAGTAACGGCCGTGCCGCTGGGCCAGCTCGGCGAGGGTGGGCTGCCGGTCGTGGGCCTGGGCGGCGGGTCCGGTGGCGATCCCTGCCGCCACGAGCACGGCCGCGAGGGCACCGGCGAGTCTGAGACGTGTGCGTGACATCGTACGACTCCTCTGGGTGGACGGGGTGTTCAGCCCTTGGTGGCGCCGGCGGTGAGGCCGCCGACCAGCTGGCGTTCGGCGACCGAGTAGAAGGCCAGGGCGGGAACCATGGCGAGGACCAGATAGGCGAAGACCCGGGCGGTGTCGGTGGAGTACTGGCCCTGGAACTGCTGGACGCCGATGGGGATGGTCCACCAGGTGGAGTCGGTGAAGACCAGCAGCGGCAGGAAGAAGTTGTTCCAACTGGTGACGACCGCGAGCACGGAGACCGTGCCGAGCGCCGGCCGGGCCATGGGCAGCAGGATCCGCCAGAAGAAGCCGAACGGCCCGCAGCCGTCGAGGGTGGCCGCCTCCTCCAGCTCCCCCGGGATCTCGCGGAAGAAGCCGCGCAGGATGATGATGGTCATCGGCAGCCCGAACGCGGCCTGCGGCAGGATCACGCCCAGCGGGTTGTCCAGCAGGTGCATCGAGCGCAGCAGCAGGAAGAGGGGCAGGGCGGCCACCGCGAAGGGGAACATCAGGCCCATCGTGAACACGGTGAACAGCACTTCCCGCCCGCGGAACGCGAACCGCGCGAAGGAGAAGGCGGCCAGCGCCGACACCGCGACCACGAGCACGGTGGTGGCGACCGCGATCAGCGTGCTGTTGCCGACCAGCCGCCAGAACGCGCCGGAGCCGAGGATGCCGGTGTAGTTGGAGGTGACCCAGGACTCGGGGAGCCCTACCGGGTTGCGGGACAGCTCGCTCGTCGTCTTGAACCCGGACAGCAGGGCGTACAGCAGGGGTACGACCATCAGGGCGCCGACCACGACGAGGACCAGGTGCAGCGGAAGTGTCCGTACGGTCTTGCGGCTGTCGCTCATGCGCCGTCCCCCCGCATGTTCGTGGTGGCGCCCGCCAGGTCGCGGCGTAGCACGAACCGCTGGTAGGCGAGGCCGAAGACGAGGCTGACGGCGAACATGGCGACGCTGATCGCGCTGGCGTAGCCGACCTGGTAGCGCTTGAAGCCGTACTGGAACATGGTCACGGCCATGGTCTCCGAGTGGTGGTCGGGGCCGCCCGCGGTGACCACCCACACCAGGTCGAAGAGCTGGATGGCGCCGATCACCGACAGGAAGACGCTGATCCGCAGGGTGGGCGCGAGCAGCGGCAGGGTGACGTGCCGGAAGCGCTGCCAGGGCGAGGCGCCGTCGACGGTCGCGGCCTCCGTCAGCTCGGCCGGGATGGACTGGAGTCCGGCCAGGTAGAGCATCATGTGGAAGCCGAAGTACTTCCAGGTCATGACCAGGAACAGGGTGGCCATGACGGTGGAGGGCTCGGAGAACCACTTACCGCCGAGCGCGCCGAGGCCGATGTCGCTCAGCAGGTGGTCGGCGAGGCCGTCGCCGGGGGCGAAGATCATGCCGAACAGCACGCCGGTGATCGCCTCGGAGAGCACGTACGGCGCGAAGAACAGCATCCGGTAGACGGCCCGGCCGCGGATCCGCTGGTTGAGCAGGACCGCCATGGCCAGTGCGAACGGCAGTTGCAGGGCCAGCGAGAACACGACCAGGACCAGGCAGCGCCAGAGGTCGCCGAGGAAGACGTCGTCCTGGAAGAGACGGGTGAAGTTGTCGGTGCCGGTGTAGTCGGAGGGCATGCCGAAGCCGCCCCAGCGGAAGAACGAGGCGTAGAGCGCGAACAGGATCGGCAGCAGGACGAGGACGCCGAACAGCGCGAGGGCGGGCAGCTGGAAGCCCATCGCGGTGAGCCAGTGCAGCAGCCGTCGCCGGGACCGCGCCCGGTCGGGGGCCGGACGCGGCTGGGACCCGGAGTCCGGTCCCGACCGGGTGCCGGGCAGGTAGGTCGAGGTCATCGGGCGGCCTACTGCTCTTCCTTCGCGGTCTTGGTGATCTCCTGCGTCACCTGTTCCGGCGACTTGGAGCCGGCGATCAGCCCGGCCACGCTGTCGTTGATCTGCTGGCCGACGGCGGGCGCGTACGCCTGGTCGAGGTAGAGCTGGAATCCGGTGGCACCCTTCAACTGCGCCTGTACGGCCTTGGTGTTGGGGTCGCTCAGCGCCTTCTCCGCACCGGGGACCACGGGGAGCGTGTTGGTCTTCTCGACGAGCACCAGGTCGGTGGTCTCGGAGGCGAAGAACTTCAGGAAGTCGACGGCTTCCTTCGGAGCACCCTTGCGCAGGGCATGTCCGCCGCCACCACCGAAGACCTCGGTGATGGCACCCTTGCCGCCGTCGACGGCGGGGAAGGGGAAGAAGCCGAGGTCCGAACCGAGGCCCTTGCCCGCGTCCGCCTCCACCACGGGGGCCCACTGGCCCATCAGCTCCATGGCCGCCTTGCCGTTGCCGACGGCGGCCGCCTGGCCGGTGGGCGCGGAGTAGGCGGCGCCGAGGAAGCCCTTCTGGAACGGCTGGAGTCCGACGAGTTCCTTCAGGTGCTGTCCGGCCTGGACGAACCCGGTGCCGGTGAAGTCCTTGTCCTCGTCCGCCTTCTGGAGGGCGTCGAGACCGGCCGTGCGCATCGCCAGGTACGCCCAGTAGTACATACCCGTCCAGCTCTCCTTGCCCGCGAGGGCGAGCGGAGTGATGCCGACGGCCTTCAGCTTCCGCACGGCGTCAAGGAATCCGCTCCATGTGGTGGGAGGTTCGCTGATCCCCGCCTTCTTGAAGTGCGCCTTGTTGTACCAGAAGCCGATCATGCCGATGTCGAACGGAATGCCGTACAGCTTCTGGTCGATGAGGTACGGCTGCTTGGCGACCGACAGCATGCCCTCCGCCCAGGGCTTGGTGCCGTCGGTGAGGTCCTCGACGAGGCCGGCGTCGACCTGCTGCTTGAGGACCCCGCCGCCCCAGGTGTGGAAGACGTCCGGGAGTTTGCCGGAGGCTATGAGCGCCGTCATCTTGGATTTGTAGGCGTCGTTCTCCAACTGCACGATCTTCAGCTTCACGTGCGGGTTCTGGGCCTCGAACTTCTTGGCCAGGCCCGCCCAGACGTTCTTGGTCGGCTGGGTGGTGGAGATGTTCCACCACTCGACCGTGACCTTCCCCGACGACGATGAGCCGCGGTCGCCCGAACCGCAGCCGCTCAGGGCGGTCACGCCCAGGCCGGCGGCCGCGGTGGCCGCCAGGAAGCCGCGACGGGACAGTGCCGGGTCGCCCATGATGCGCTCCTCGGGGTACGGGACGACCGACGCCGTCCTGGTTCGATGGTTCTCTGGAACTTCGAAACTTTCGGGGACCGTGTCCGCCCTGCACCTTCGAAACATTCGACGTTTTCCTCGAACGTTCCGAACGGCGACTCTAGAAAGGCGGATCAGGAGCGTCAAGGTGTCGCGCAACAGCTGATGGGCATGTGGGTGAACCAGGGAGAGGCGGCCCGGCCCTCGGCGACGCCCCTGCCGACGACCCGGCCGGTGAACGCGCCCGCCACCTCGACGGACAGATCCGCCCGGCCGGTTCGTCCTGCCGGACGAAACCGTCGGACGTCTCAACCGCGAGAAGCCCGGCGCCGGGCCCCGCGGAACAGACACCGGACGGCACCCGCCCCGGCGGCCACGCCGGCGCCGAGCGTCGCCACCCGGCCCGCACGCGTCTCGCGGGCGGGGGCGAAGTCGCACCGCGCGGGCGGCTGTTCGACCGGGACCAGGAAGGCCGCTCCCGGCCGAGCACCCGCAACTGCGGCAACCGGCCACGCAGCCGACCGGCCCGTCGAACCCGGCTGCCGAAACTTTCGGCAAGATCGGCGAACTTTACGAAGTGTCCCGCAGCCCTCCGATGTTCCGCGCCGACGCGCCGAACGCGGCGGTGCCAACGGGGATCTGACAGGGGGTGTGACGCATGACGGGCCGGGGTACCCGACCGTCCTCTGGGAGAAGCCCGGGACAGCTGTGGAGGAACGGTGGGGTCCATGTCCCGTGACCACGCCCACGGGCCCGGTCGGGTCGTGGTCGGAGTGAGCGGTTCGCTGGGCAGCGTCACGGCCCTGTGCCGGGCGGCGGCGGAGGCCCGGCGGCGGGGCGCGGAGCTGTGGCCGGTACTGGCCTGGGAGCCGCCGGGCGGTGAACTGGCGGCGCGGCGGTCCGCGGCCTCGACACTGCTGGTCGACGAGTGGGAACGGCTGGCCCTGCACCGGTTGCGCTCAGTGCTGTCGGACGTCTTCGGCGACGCCGGACCCGGCGCACCGCTGAACGGCCTCGTCGTACGCGGCGCCCCGGGGCGGGCCCTGGTGGAGCTGGCCGGCCGGGACGAGGACGTACTGGTCGTCGGCACCGGCAGGCGCGGCTGGCGCCGGACCTTCTCGGGCCGGGTGGCCGCCTACTGCCTCCGTCACGCGCGGTGCCCCGTCCTGGCCGTCCCGCCCTCTCCCCTGGAGAGCACGTTGGCGTCCGCGCACCGGCGCAACAGCTGGCACCTCCCGCTGAGTTCGAAGCAGCTGTCGTAGTCGTACGGATGACGCTCGGTGTCCGGCTCCGCGCGCCCGGCCGCCGCCCCCCGTACAGCCGACCGTGCCGGTCCGGTCTCCGGGCACCCTTTTCCCGCTGCCCACCCCCGCCCGCCAGGCCATTCTTAACGCAAGCTTGACGCCTCAGGCACCGCTGATCCGTGGGCCCACGCGTCACTCTCTGCATACGCTGGTGCCGCCGTCCGCGTGATGGCCGGAAATCGAACCGCCCCCGCAGCACACCGCGCCGGACACCAGGAGCCCGCCCGATGGCCACGACCGAGCACCCCCCTACCAGTCGCCTGCGCGCCTGGATGCTGGAGGGGTTGTCCGACATGGGCAAGGGCGGCGGCCACACGGGCCCCCACGCGCAGCCCGAACCCCCGCACCAGGGCCAGCGCTGGTGGCGGGTGATGTGTCTGACCGGTGTGGACTACTTCTCGACCCTCGGCTACCAGCCGGGCATCGCCGCCCTCGCGGCCGGCCTGCTCTCGCCGATCGCGACCATCGTGCTCGTGATCGTCACCCTGGCCGGCGCCCTGCCGGTCTACCGGCGCGTCGCCGAGGAGAGGCCGCACGGCGAGGGCTCCATCGCCATGCTGGGGCAACGTGAGCGGTGTCGACCGCGAGGCAGGGGTGTTCGTCATCAAGCCCTCCGGCGTCCCCTACGAGGACCTCACCCTCGACCAC
>NZ_JBEYFC010000020.1:0-37473 GCF_040634175.1 Streptomyces sp. NPDC007162 | reverse complement strand
GGCGCACTGGCTCACCCGCCACTTCTGCGGCAGGCTCTACCAGCTGGGGCGCCTGCAGTACGAGCTGGCGGGTCTCGGCACCCGCACGGCACAGGCGATCACCAGCGCCGGAACCGCGGTCGCGGCCGGCAGTCCCAGCCTGAACCTGCACATCCCCGACTTCCTCGGACCGCTCACCCCGGCCGCCTGCGACCGTTCCGTGCTCCGGGCCCGGGAGTTCTTTGCCCGGTACTTCCCCGACGAGCATCCCATCGTCGCGACCTGCCACTCCTGGCTGCTCGATCCGCAGCTGCGCAGGCACCTCCCGGCGGACTCCAACATCGTCCGCTTCCAGGAGCGGTTCCGGCCCGGCTGGGACGACCGGGAGCCGGCCGACACCACGCCGGTCGCCTTCGTCTTCGGCGACCCCGGCATACCGACCCCTGACCTGCCCCGGCGTACGTCGCTGGAGCGGGCGGTCGGCGACCGGCTGCGGGCCGGTGGCCACTGGTACATCGGGCACGGATGGTTCCCGTGGGAACGGTGACGCCGCACGGCCCGACCTGGCCGACCGTCACCACGCTGGTGGCGCCGAGAAGTTCCCGTCGGATGTCGAACGACTCGAACGGGTGAACCGCCGGTGCCGGGGAACGGCCGTGCGATGGCCGGCCGTTCTTCGGGCATGACAGTTGAAATGCGTGAGGGGTACGAGGGGACGGGGCCCGGTGCGATCACCCCGGACGGCTGCGCGGTGGAGCTCTACTCGCGGCTGGCCGTGGGGAGCGAGCCGGACATCATCGAGGCGGCGGTCCCGGCCGGCGCCCGCATCCTGGAGCTGGGCTGCGGGGTGGGGCGGATGACTCACCCGCTCCTGGAGCGCGGGTTCACGGTCACCGCGGTGGACGAGTCGGCGGAGATGCTGGAGCGCGTCCGCGGGGCGCGCACGATACGCAGCACCATCGAAGGGCTCGACCTGGGCGAGAGGTTCGACGTGGTGCTGCTCGCGTCGTTCCTGGTGCACGCCGGAGACGTGGCCGTACGACAGGGCATGCTGCGGACCTGCGCGTCCCATGTGGCGGACGACGGCTGTGTCCTCGTCCAGCGCGAGGCCGCGTACCACCACTCCGACGTGCCCAGGGAGCGGGTCGACCCCGGCGGCTACACCGTGCGGATCGTGTCGGCCGAGCCGGTCGGTGACGGGGTGAACTCGGTCCACGTGGAGTACGAGTTCCCGGACGCGACCTGGACGCAGACGTTCCTGGCCCGGCCGCTCACCAGGCAGCAGTTCGAGCAGGCGCTGGCGGAGGCCGGGTTGGAGGTGGCCGAATACCTGACGGAGGACGGGACCTGGGTACGGGCGATACCGGCCGCCGGGCGGGCCCCGGCGGCCTAGAGGGCGCCGGAGCCCCGAGCCTTGGCCCAGCTCTGGCTCGGTGGCCGGTCCGCGTTCAGCTCACCGACTCCGCCCGGGCGTTCGGGAGCGGGAACAGCTGGGGGATCTTGCCGCTTGCGCGATAGTCGTCGGGTACTCCCGCGACCAGGGCGACCATCGAGGTGGCGTGCTCCGTGCGGAGCGGCAGGATCGCCTGGTAGTCCGGCGATTCGTACCACTCCTGCGCGCGGGCCGGATCGGGGAACTCGAGTATCACGATGTCGCCGTTCCAGGTGCCCTCGTGCTCGACGAGTCGTCCGCCGTGCACGAGGAAGCGACCGCCGTACGGTGCCATCGTTGCCTCGATCCGCTCGATGTACTCCGCGATCTCCGGGCCGAGGTCGACGTCCTGCAGGTAACCGACCACGTATCCGCGCGGCGCCGTCATGCCGGCACCTTGTCCAGGAAACCGTGCACGTCCTGGATGCGGCCCGACTCGTCCAGCACCAGGACGTCGAAACCGATCACCAGCGGCTCGGCTCCCTCCGGACCCAGGCCCCACTGGAACCGCACCTGGCGATGGTGGGCGTCCGCCTCACCGACCTGGGTGAACACGAACCCCGGAAACTGCGCCTGGACCCCGTCGACGACCGCAGCGATCCCCTCGTGGCCGCGGACCTCGGCCAGCGGATCCGTGTAGGTCGCCTCGGAGGACCAGTGCTCGGAGAGCAGGGCCGCCCGCTCCTCACCGGTCGCGTTCCAGGTGGCCAGGTACTGCTCGACGATGCCCTTCATGTTCGTTTCTCCCGTTCGTCTCGATCGGCTGATGTCCCACATCCTGGCCCCGGCCCGCTCATCAGCTCCATGACCTCACAGGTCATGGCAGCCCGGACACGGCGCCCTAGACTCGCGGACATGAGCGTTGCAGCCGAAGTACCGCCGGTCGGCGCACTGCTGCGGACCTGGCGCGAACGACGCCGGTTCAGCCAGCAGGAGCTGTCCAACCGTTCGCGGGTCTCCACCCGGCACCTCAGCCGGGTGGAGACCGGCAAGGCCCACCCGACACCGGAGATGCTCATGCACCTCTCCGACAACCTGGACGTGCCGCTGCGTGATCGCAACCAGCTCCTGCTGGCCGCCGGATACGCGCCGCGCTATCAGGACCACCAACTGGACGACGCGTCGATCGCGGTGGTGATGGACGGCCTGCGCCGACTCCTCGACGCCCACCTGCCGTACCCCGCACTGCTGTTGGACGAGCACTGGGACATCGTCGACGCCAATGCCGCCGTCGATCAGCTGCTGGCCGGTTGCGCACCGGAACTGCTGGAGCCACCGGTCAACGTGGTCCGGGTCTGTCTGCATCCGGACGGGCTGGCCGACCGGATCGGCAACCTCGCGCAGTGGGGTGGCCATCTGCTGCAGCAGGCGCGCCACCGGGCCGAACGCACCCATGACCAGCGTCTCCACGAGCTGGCCGCGGAGATCGCCGGATACCTCGGCACATCCGATGCCGCCCCCACCGGCGCGGGACCGGTCATCACCCTCGAAATCGAGGTGGACGGCAACCCGCTCCGGTTCTTCAGCACCTCCGCCACGCTCAGCACCGCCACCGACGCGACCCTCGAAGGGCTGCACCTGGAGACGTTCCTGCCGGCCGACGAGGAGACCCGTCGCCGGTTCGGCCCGGCCTAGAGAAGACCCGAAATCAAGGACGGCAGCGATGAGTTCGCCGTAGCGGGCGGGTCTACCTCTGTGACAGCAGCAGAGACCGTCCCCCCAGGAGAACCTCATGTCCGAGACCGCCGCTCCCGCCGCCCCCGTGCTCTCCACCGCCACCGGGTCCGCGAAGCACGGCCGGCGCCGTGCCGCCCGCCTCGCCCTGCGGGCGCTACAGGTGCTGCTCGCCCTGTTCTACGCCGTCGCGAGCGCACTGCCCAAGCTGATCGCGTATCCCGCCGCCATGGAGTCCTTCGACAGGATCGGCTGGGGCAGCGCCGGTATGTACGCCATCGGCGCGCTCGAACTGGCGGGTGCGATCGCCCTGGTGACACCGGTGCTGCAGGCGGTGGCGGCGATGGCGCTCAGCGGGCTCATGGTGGGCGCGTTCATCGTCCAGCTGACCGTGTTCGACGGGCAGAACGCGGCGACCCCGCTGATCCTGATGGTGCCGCTGGTCCTGATCGCCTGGGCCCGGCGGGAGCAGAACGCGCGGCTGTGGGGGCTGGTGCGGGGACGGATGTGAGCGTCCGGCGCAGCGGAGAGGGAGCTGAGCCGCCCCGGTCCCCGGCCCAGCCCTGTGGCGCCCCGAGCCGGTCCGCAGCACCGGGCCCCGGCCGAGCCCTCTGGGCGCCCGGTGGATCACCGACCGCCGGGGCGCCCACCGCCGGCCGGGCCCGTGCCGCTCCTCCCACCGACGTCATCCGCCCCGCCCGTGCCCCCCTGCCTGCCCATGCCACCTGCCGGCCCGCCGAGGCCGCGGAGCCGTTCCAGCTCGCGGCGGTCGCGCTTGGTGGGACGGCCGGTGCCGCGGTCGCGCAGGCCGATGGGGGCGACGGCCTCGCGGGGCGGGGGCGGCGGGGAGTTGTCGACGTAGCACTGGGCGGCGACCGGGGCGCCGACCCGCTTGCGGATCAGCCGCTTCACGATGACGACGCGTTCCCGCCCCTCCTGGCGCAGCCGGACCTCGTCACCGACGCGCACGGAGTGGGCGGGTTTGACCCGCTCGCCGTTCACCTGGACATGCCCGCCCCGGCAGGCGGTGGCTCCCATGGAGCGGGTCTTGATCAGGCGCACGGCCCAGATCCAGCTGTCGATCCGCACGGTCTCCCCGGGCCCCGGCGCGGCGGCCTCGGCGGCGGCGACCGCCGCGGCGACGGCGGCGGGATCGAGAGCCTCGGCGCCCGGTGCCTGCTCGGCCGGGGCAGGGCTGTCGTTCACGTCCTGAGAAGACATGCCCCGACCCTAACGCGCTGCGAAGGGCCAAGCGGAACGCACGACCAGCCACGGTCTCTCCCCGAGCCGACCCGGCGGACGCACGCCCCCGTCCCGGGGCCCTACCGTTGAAGCATGCCGCGCACCCCCCTCGCCGACCTCGACCACCGTGTCGGCGCCTGCCGTGCCTGTCCCCGGCTGGTCGCCTGGCGGGAGGAGGTGGCGCGTACCAAGCGCGCGGCGTTCGCCGACTGGACGTACTGGGCCCGGCCCGTCCCCGGCTTCGGTCCGCCCGACGCCCGGCTGCTGATCATCGGCCTCGCCCCGGCCGCGCACGGAGGCAACCGCACCGGCCGGATGTTCACCGGCGACCGCTCCGGTGACGTCCTGTACCAGGCGCTGTACGACGTCGGGCTCGCCTCGCAGCCGACGGCGGTCAGTGCCGACGACGGTCTGCAGCTGTACGGCGTGCGGATCACCTCGCCGGTGCACTGCGCCCCGCCCGACAACAAGCCGACCCCCGCGGAGCGCGACACCTGCCGCCCCTGGCTGGTGGAGGAGCTGGCGCTGTTGCGGCCGACGCTGCGGGCCGCGGTCGTACTCGGGGCGTTCGGCTGGCAGGCCGCGCTGCCGGCGTTCGCCGCGGCGGGCTGGGCCGTGCCGAGGCCCCGCCCACGCTTCGCCCACGGCGCCCGGGTCGACCTGGGCGGCCTGGACCTCTTCGGATGCTTCCATGTCAGCCAGCGCAACACCTTCACGGGTCTCCTCACCCCCGAGATGCTCCGCGAGGTACTCCGGACGGCGGCGCAGACGGCCGGCCTGCTCTGACCCGAGCGACCGGACGTGCCCGGTGCGCCCGAGGGGCTCGGACGACGCGAGCCCGCGCCACCCCGTGTGCGGCCGTCAGCGGCCGGTCTCCTCACCGAACAGGTGCCGCACCGTCGACCGGTGGTTGGCCCGCACGTGGCCGAGGGCGACGGCGCGGGCGCGGTCCGGGTCGCCGGAGGCGATCGCGTCGTACAACTCGCGGTGTTCGGTGAGGAGCCGGGGCCATTCCTCGTTGCGCCGGGTGAGCCAGCGGAGCCGGCCGTCGACCGGTTCCATGACCGAGATGAGCAGGCTGTTGCCCGCCAGGGCCAGGATCCGGTCATGGAAGCGGGTGTTGACGTCGGTGATCGTCTCGGCGTCGTCGGAGCTGGTCGCCGTGGCCGCCTGGCCGAGCAGTTCCCGAAGCTCTGCCAGCGCCTCGGGGGTCGTCCGCGAGGCCGCGAGACCGGCCGCGTAGACCTCCAACGCCTCGCGCAGTTCGAAGAGTTCCTTGACGTCGGTCGGGGTCAGCCGGCGCACCACCGTACGGCGGGCCGACTCGAAGAGCACGAAGCCCTCGGCGACCAGGGCCCGGATCGCCTCCCGGACCGGCACCCGGGACACCCCGAACCGCTCGGCCAGTTCGCGCTCGACCAGCCGGTCACCCGGGGCCAGCCGGCCCGCGATGATGTCCTGCCGCAGGGTGGCGAGGACGCGTTCGCGCACCGCGCCCAGGGGTTCGGTCTTCGTCGTGGGGGAGCCCATGAGGTCATTTTCGCCGACCCGAGGGGGCTTTTACGGAGCCGTAACGGGACGGACATCGGTCAGAACGCTTGACGGGAGGACCATGACCGCAGTTTGGTATACCAAACGCGCGCAGCAGTCCATTCGCGGCACCCGACGGCGGTATCCCGCAGCCGTCCTCCTCCCTCCCCGCCCCGCAGTCCCTGGAGGCCCCGTGTCCCTGGCCGACCGTGCCGAAGCCACCGGCGCACCCGCGTTCGTCCCCGATCCCCGGCTCACCAACGACGACCTCGCCCCCGCCGAGCGGCGGAACTGGAAGGTCTTCGACCTCTTCGCCATGTGGATGTCCGACGTCCACAACCTCGGCAACTACACCTTCGCCGCCGGTCTGCTGGTCCTCGGCATGAACGTCTGGCAGGTCTTCACCTCCCTCCTCGTCGGCTTCGTGCTCATCTACGTCGGCATGAACTGGATGGGCAGGATCGGCCAGCGTCACGGAGTGCCGTTCCCGGTGGTCAGCCGGATCAGCTTCGGCGTCTGGGGCGCCAACATCCCCGCGCTGATCAGAGCTGTGATCGCCATCATGTGGTACGGCATCCAGACCTATCTGGCGTCCGTCGCCGTCAACGTGATGCTGCTGGCGGCCTGGCCCGGCCTGAAGTCCCTGACGGAGACCTCCTTCCTGGGCCTGGACACACTCGGCTGGATCTCCTTCGTCTCGCTCTGGCTGATCCAGGCGGCGATCATCAGCCGGGGCATGGAGACGATCCGCAGGTTCCAGGACTTCTGCGGCCCGGCGATCTGGCTGGTCATGATCGCTCTCGCGGTCTGGATCCTCGCCAAGGCCCACTGGACCATCTCGCTCACCTCCACCCCGCACCCGGTCTCCACCGGCGAGCAGTGGCGGCAGTGGTTCGGCGCGATCGGCCTGATCCTCGCCACCTACGGCACGCTGATGCTCAACTTCTGTGACTTCTCGCGCTTCGCCCCCGACTACCGGACCGTGCGCCGCGGGAACTTCTGGGGCCTGCCGATCAACTCGACGGCGTTCGTGGTCGTCTCCGTGATCGTGACGGCGGGTTCGCTGGAGGTCTTCGGTGAGGCCATCACCGACCCCGCCGAACTGGTCGCCAAGGTGGGCAACACCTGGGTCCTGGTCGTGGCGGCCCTGACCTTCGCGGTCGCCACCATGGGCGTCAACATCGTCGCCAACTTCGTCTCCCCGGCGTACGACCTGGCCAACGTCTGGCCGCAGAAGATCACCTTCAAGGTCGGCGGCATGATCAGCACGGTCGCGGCCCTCCTCGTCACTCCCTGGAACCTCTTCTCCGACCCCACCGTCGTCAACTACTTCCTGGGTGGCCTCGGCGCCTTCCTGGGACCGCTGTTCGGTGTGATCATGGTCGACTACTACGCGATCAAGCGCGGCAAGGTGGACGTGCGGCAGCTCTTCGACGCGACGCCCGGCTCCCCGTACCACTACCGCAAGGGCGTCAACCCCAAGGCGCTGTGGGCGTTCCTGCCCGCGGCGGCGGTCGCGGGCGTGCTCGCGCTGGTGAAGACCTTCAGCGATGTGGCGCCCTACTCGTGGTTCATCGGCACCGCCCTGGCCGCCGGCCTGTACCTGGCGCTGTGCCGGGGTGACCGGACCCCCGAGACCGTGGAGGTCTGACGGACGTGCGGATCGTCGTCACCAACTGCAACACCACGCAGGAGATGACCGAGGAGATCGTGCGAGGTGCCCGGGCCGCCGCAGGCCCGGGCACCACCGTGACCGGGCTGACCCCGAGCTGGGGTCCCGAGTCGGCGGAGGGCTGGCTGGACAGCTACCTGTCGGCGGCGGCGGTCCTGGACGCACTGCGGACCTACCCGGGCCCGCCGTACGACGCGGTGGTCATGGCCGGTTTCGGCGAACACGGGCGCGAGGGCGCACGGGAGTTGCTGGACGTCCCGGTCGTCGACATCACCGAGGCCGCCGCCCATCTGGCCTGCCTGCTGGGCCGCCGCTACGGCGTCGTCACCACGCTGGACCGCTCGCGCGGGCAGATCGAGGACAGCCTGGAGACGGCGGGGGTCGCCCGCAACTGCGTGGCCGTGGCGGGTACGGGGCTCGGCGTCCTGGACCTGGCCGGTGACCCCGGGCGGACGGAGGCCGCGTTCCTGGCGGCGGCCGAGCGGGTCCGGGAGGCCGGCGCCGAGGTCCTCGTCCTCGGCTGCGCCGGGATGACGGGGCTGCAGCGGGCGGTGGGGGAGAAGCTCGGGGTCCCGGTCGTGGACGGGGTCGGCGCGGCGGTGAAACTGGCGGAGTCGCTGGTGGCGCTGGGGCTCACCACCAGCCGGGCAGGGAGCTACGAGAAGCCGCTGGAGAAGCGCCGGGTGTGGAGATCTGCGTAGAAATGTCCGCATAAGGGAGGTTGCTTCGGGAACACGGACAGCGTGGACGCGTGGCGCCGCCGACCCTCGTGGTGTCCCGGACGATCTCACGTCCTTGTGATGCACATCGCATGAGGAGGCGCAGATGAGCACCCCTACCACCGACACCGGAACCGTCGCGGACCCCGGCCCGCTCGGCCTCGGTGCCTTCGCGGCGACGACCTTCGTCCTCAGCGTCTTCAACGCGAACCTGATCACCGACCAGACGCTGGCCGCCGTCGTCCTCCCGCTCGCCCTGTTCTACGGCGGACTGGCCCAGATGCTCGCGGCCATGTGGGAGTTCCGCAAGGGCAACACCTTCGGCGCCACCGCGTTCGGGTCGTACGCCGCCTTCTGGCTGGCCTATGCCGCCTACGCGAGGTTCGTCGCGGGCAGCCTGCCGCCCGCCACCGCGCACCAGGCGACCGGCCTGTTCCTGCTGGTGTTCGCCATCTTCACGGTGTACATGACCGTCGCCGCGACCCGCACCACGGGCGCCCTGCTGGCCGTGCTGGTCACCCTGTCGGCGACGTTCATCGTGCTGTGCGTCGGCGCGTTCGCGCAGTCGCCCGGAACCGTCGAGGCCGGCGGCTGGCTCGGCCTGGTCACCGCGGTGTGCGCCTGGTACGCGTCGTTCGCCGGCGTCACCAACTCCACCTACCACCGTGCCGTCCTGCCCGTCTTCCCGAACATCGGCGAGCACCTGCGACCGCACCGCGGCCACCGCCACGGGCCGTTCGGGGTCCACGCATGACCGACAGCGGCGGCGGGACGCTCTCCAGCCTGCTGCACGAGGAGCGGCGCTTCCCGCCGCCCGCGGAGCTGGCCGCGGCGGCCAACGCCACCGCGGCGGACTACGCACGGGCCGGCGCCGACCGCCTCGCCTTCTGGGCCGCGGCGGCCGCCCGGCTCGACTGGGAGCGGCCCTGGGACCAGGTGCTCGACTGGAGCCGCGCCCCGTTCGCCCGCTGGTTCACCGGCGGCCGCCTGAACGCGGCGTACAACTGCCTGGACCGGCATGTCGCCGCCGGCCACGGCGACCGGGTCGCCTTCCACTGGGAGGGCGAGCCCGGCGACACCCGCACCCTCACCTACGCCCAGCTGACGACGGAGGTCCGCAAGGCCGCCAACGCCCTGCGGGCGCTCGGCGTCACCGCGGGCGACCGGGTCGCCGTCTACATGCCGATGATCCCGGAGACCGTGGTGGCGATGCTGGCCTGCGCCCGCATCGGCGCCCCGCACACGGTGGTCTTCGGCGGCTTCTCCGCGGAGGCGCTGCGCGGCCGGATCCTCGACTGCGACGCCCGCCTGGTGATCACCGCGGACGGCGGCTACCGCCGCGGCAACCCTTCCGCCCTGAAACCGGCCGTCGACGAGGCGGTCCGCGGCTGCCCCGACGTACGCCACGTGCTGGTCGTCCGGCGCACCGGACAGCCGGTGGACTGGACCCCCGGCCGCGACCTGTGGTGGCACGAGACGGTCGACGGACAGCCGGCCGAGCACAGGGCCGAGGCGTTCGACAGCGAACACCCCCTGTACATCATGTACACCTCCGGTACGACCGCCCGCCCCAAGGGCATCCTGCACACCACCGGCGGCTATCTCACCCAGGTCGCCTGGTCGCACTGGGCGGTCTTCGACGTCAAACCGGACCGGGACGTCTTCTGGACGGCGGCCGACATCGGGTGGGTCACCGGCCACTCGTACATCGTCTACGGTCCGCTGGCCAACGGCGTCACCTCCCTGCTGTACGAGGGGACGCCGGACACCCCGCACCGCGGCCGCTGGTGGGAACTGGTGGAGAAGTACCGGGTGTCCATCCTCTACTGCGCCCCGACCGCGATCCGCACCTTCATGAAATGGGGCGCCGACATCCCGGCCGAGTTCGACCTGTCGTCGCTGCGCCTGCTCGGTTCGGTCGGCGAGCCGATCAACCCGGAGGCGTGGATCTGGTACCGCGACACCATCGGCTCCGGCAACTGCCCGGTCGTGGACACCTGGTGGCAGACCGAGACCGGCGCCCAGATGATCAGCCCGCTGCCCGGCGTGAGCGTCTGCAAGCCGGGCTCGGCCCTGCGGCCGCTGCCCGGTGTCGCGGCCGACGTCGTCGACGACACCGGCGAGCCGGTACCCGACGGTTCCGGCGGCTATCTGGTCCTCACCGAGCCCTGGCCCGCGATGCTCCGCACCATCTGGGGCGACGAGCAGCGGTACCTCGACACCTACTGGTCGCGTTTCCCCGGCAGCTACTTCGCGGGGGACGGCGCGAAGAAGGACGACGACGGCGACATCTGGCTGCTCGGCCGGGTCGACGACGTCATGAACGTCTCCGGGCACCGCATCTCCACCACGGAGGTCGAGTCGGCCCTCGTCTCCCACCCGCTGGTCGCGGAGGCGGCGGTGGTCGGCGCGACCGACGCGACGACCGGGCAGGGCGTCGTCGCCTTCGTCATCCTGCGCGGCGACGTGCAGACGGGCGCGGCCGGGGCCGAGGAGGTGGCGGCGCAGCTGCGCACGCACGTCACCACGGAGATCGGCCCGATCGCCCGCCCCCGGGAGATCCTGGTCGTCGCCGAACTCCCCAAGACCCGTTCCGGCAAGATCATGCGCCGGTTGCTGAGGGACGTCGCCGAACACCGGGCGCTCGGCGACGTGACGACCCTGACCGACTCGTCGGTCATGGACGAGATCAGGCACCGGCTGCCGTCGGCCGGTCCGGGGGCAGGCGAGGAGACGTAGTCAAGGGGGAGTCCGGGGGAGCCGCAGCCGGGGCTCAGGGCCGCCAGACGTACCGGACATCAGGCTCCCGCTCCTCGTTCCCGCTCCCGTCCGTGGACTCCACGGGGACGAAGCCGTGCCGCTCGTAGAACCGGTGGGCAGGCTTGTTGACCTGGAACGTCCACAACGTGAGCCCTCGCGGTGAGCGCTCCTTCGCCAGCGCGACGAACCGGTCACCGAGACCCCGCCCCCGCCACCCGGGGTCCAGATACAACTGCGACAACAGATCCCCCGCGAGCACCATCACCCCCACGACGAGCCCGCCCGCCTCCGCCAGCCAGGTCTCCCGCTCCGGCACCACGACGTCCCGGAACCACGCACGCACCTCGTCGTCGGAGTGCGCCCGTACAACGGTGGGCAGCGCCGCACGGTACGACCGCAACCAGACGTCGGCCACGTCGGCGGCATCGGGACCGCCCGCCCGCCGCAGCACGACGTCAGCGCTCACGCCCCCGCCCCCTCGGGTACGACGGCCGTGGCCGTGATCTCCACCAACTGCCCGCTGTAGCCCAGACAGGCCACGCCGACGAGCGTCGAGGAATGCGGCCCGGCACTGAGCCCGGACCCCTCGACGACCTCCCAGACAGCGGACAGCACGGTCGGATCACTGCTCACGACATACACGTCCGTGGCCACGACATGCACCAGGTCGCTCCCGACCGCACGCAATTGCCCCGCGAGATTCACGATGACCCGCTCGGCCTGCCGCACCGGGTCCCCTGGCGGCGGGAAGAGGCCGGGGGCGGTGACGCGTCGGATCATCAGGACGGCTCCTCGGGTGGCAAAGGTACGGCCAAACGATGATCCGCCTTCGTGCGGACGCGACGCATTCGGTTTTCCGTCGTCCGCTCACTGCCGGTCCGGCCCGAATCCGGGTCGCGCGCAATTGCGTTCATAAAGAACTCGGTCCTTCGGGACACTTGTCACACCCGGGAAACGCGATCGAACCGTTTCCCACGGGAACCCGAACTACCGTCGGCCGAAGAAGCCGCCGGCCCGGCCACCGTCGCCCGAAGGCACACCCCGCCCTCGTCCGGACAGGAGCCCTGTGTCCCGTCGTATCACCCTGCCCCCCTGGCTCGCCCACGCCCTGCGCGCCCAGCGCGGGCCCGTGCCCTGGAGCGCGGTGACCCGTGGGGCGCTGGCCGCCGGGCCGTTGCTGCTTGCGGCGGTCCTGGTCGAGCGCACCTCCCTCGGTGTGGTCGCCGCCATCGCCGCCATGCTCGCCGGGATCAACGACCGGCCCGGCAGCCGGCGGGCCGCCGTGCGGCGGCTCGGGGTGCCCGCGGCGGCCGGTGCGGTGGGGCTGCTCGTCGGGACGTACGGCGGCGCGCACCTCACGGCCGTACCTCTCACCCTGCTGCTCACGGGGCTCGGGCTGGCCGCCGGTGGCATCAGCGCCGTCGGGCCCGTCGCGTCCGGCGCGGGGACGCAGTTGCTGGTCGCCGCCGCCATCGGCGCCGGGATGCCGGTCGCCGAGGCGGGCTGGCAGCGGGCCCTCGCCTTCCTCGCCGGCGCCGGCTGGCTGCTGGTGCTGCGGCTCGCCCTGCCCACGCCCGGCGCGCTCGCCGGTGACTACCGCTTCGACGGGGAACGGGACGCCGTCGCCGGCGTGTACGACGCCGTCGCCGACCTGCTGGAGGCCGTCGCGGGCGAGGCCGCGCTCGGCCGGCGGAAGGCGCTGAGCACCGCGCTCGACCACGCCCAGGACGCGCTCACCGGGCCCCGGCTGCGGCGGTACGCCAGTTCCGCCACCGAGCGCCGGCTGCACGCGCAGTACGCCGCCGCGCTGCCCCTCGCCGAGGCGGCCACCGCCCTCGCCTGGGCCGGCGAACCGATAGCCGAGCGGGCCGCGGAGGGGCCCCGCCGGCTCGCCGCCGCCGTACGGGAGAACACCGGCACCGGACCGTTGCCCGCGCCGTCCCGTGCGGTGCCCGCCCTGCGCGCCCTCGACGACGCCCTGCTGCGGGCCGCCGAGGCCTTCGACCGGTCCGGGGACGCG
This sequence comes from Streptomyces sp. NPDC007162, assembly GCF_040634175.1. Lineage (NCBI taxonomy): Bacteria > Bacillati > Actinomycetota > Actinomycetes > Kitasatosporales > Streptomycetaceae > Streptomyces > Streptomyces sp. NPDC007162. Next base: position 24,445 of record NZ_JBEYFC010000020.1, on the reverse strand, counting down.
GAACACCGGCCGCCCGCCCGGCGCCGCGGCCCGAAGGAGATCCTGCGTGCCGCGTTCGGCAGCGGCGGACGGGAGTACGGGCTGCGGGTCGCCCTCTGCTTCGGGGCCAGCGCCGCCATCGCCCAGGCCCTGCACCACACCCGCTGGTACGGCTCGCACCAGCACTGGTACTGGCTGCCCGCCACCGCCGTCTTCCTCGTCAAGCCCGACCTCGGTCCGCTCGCTTCCCGGGTGCTGTGCCGGGCCGCCGGTACGGTGCTCGGCGCCCTGCTCTTCGCGGGCTTCGCCGCCGTACTGCCCCGGCCCGGGGGACTCATCGTCCTGGTGGCCGTGTGCGGCGCCCTCGTCCCGGCGGCCACCAGGCACTTCGCCGCGCAGACCGCCGTCGTCACCGTCCTGGTGCTCGCCCTGGTCATGGTCGGGGGCGAACCGCAGGCCTCGGCCAGCCGGATCGGCGAGACACTGCTGGCCTGCGCGCTGGTCCTGCTCGTCGGGCACCTGCCGATGCCGGGGAAGCACGGCGGCGGGGTCCGGGGCCGACTGGCGGCGGCCGGGCGGGCCGCGCACACCTACCTCGCCCACGTACTGAGCGAGTCCGGCGACCGCGGCGAACGCTGGGCGCTGCGCCGCGAGGCCTACCGGACCCTTGCCGAGGCACGCTCCGCCATCGCCCTCGCCGCCGCCGAACTCCCGGCTCTCGCCCGGCACACCGAGGGCACGGACGCGGTGGCCGCCGTACTCGAACGGCTCGTGGACACCACCACCGCGTGCGCCGTGCACCTCGACGAGACCGGCCGGCTCACCGCCCGCCACACCCGGCAACTCGAAGATCTGGCAGCCGAGCTGACGCGGGGCGGGCAGCGACACGGGGTCGCCGTGCCGCGGATGCCGGTCGTCGCGCGGCTCTCCGGTTGACGGCGACGGAGAAGAATTCCTCGGCCGCACCGATGAGTTCTCCGTCCTCCCGCGGTCACCACCCGGAACCGACCGCCGTACAGGAGGACCCATGTCGCTTCCGGAGATCGTCTCGCGTGAGCGGTGGCGTGCCGCTCGAGAGGAGTTACTGCTCAAGGAGGAGGCGGTCACGCGCGCGCGGGACGCGCTCAACGCGGAGCGGCGCCGACTGCCCATGGTCGAGGTGGACCCCGAGTACGTCTTCGAGGGCGGCGACGGCAAGGCGAACCTGCTCGACCTCTTCGACGGACGGACCCAACTGGTGGTCCACCACTTCATGTTCGCCCCCGAATGGGAGGCCGGCTGCCCCGGCTGCGCCGCCTTCCTCGACCAGGTCGGCCACCTCGCGCATCTGCGGGCGCGCGGCACCTCGTTCGCGGCGGTCTCCCGGGCACCGTTCACCCGGATCCTGCCGTTCAAGGCCCGGATGGGTTGGACGCTGCCCTGGTACTCCTCGCACCACAGCGACCACGGCCGCGACTTCAACCGCGACTTCGAGGCGACCATCGTGGTGGACGACGAGCCGGTGGAGCGCCCCGGGATCAGCTGCTTCCTGCGGGAGTCGGACCGGGTCTTCCACACGTACTCGGTGTACGACCGCGGACTCGACGGGCTCGGCTCGGTCGCCTCACTGCTCGACCTGACGGCACTCGGCCGGACCCCTCGGGGCAGCGACCGCGTGCGCTATCACGACGAGTACGAGGACTGACACAAGCGGTCACGGAAGTGACCGAAAGTCAACGGACTCTCACCCTCCGCGCCGACCGGGTGTCGGCTGTGTCTCAGTACGGTCACCGGGCGAGCCGTTCACGTTCTCCAGAGCGTTAACTCCTACACGTACGACGCAGCACTGGAGGTGCAGGATGGTGAACGGGCGAACCGTGCTCGAACGCTTTTCCGCGGGTGGGCCGCGAGGGTCATGGCCTGCGGAGGAGTTCGCTCAGGCCCGGCGGCTGGAAGGGCTGCCCGCGGAAGTCGTGATGGACCTGGCGACCGACACCTTCCTGGTCATCGTGCGCGCGGCCGAAGGCGTCGAGAACTAGCCCGCCTTCCGGGCGGGTACCGCGGCCGTGAACTGGTTCGCCTGGAGCCCGTACAGCTCCGCGTAGACACCGCCGCTCGCCAGGAGTTCGTCGGGCGTCCCGGACTCCACCACCCGGCCCTGGTCGAGGACGTGCACCAGATCCGCGTGCCGGACCGACGCCAGCCGGTGGGTGATCAGTACGACGGTCTGCCCGCTGCCCGCCAGCGCCCGGATCTTCTCGAAGACCTCGAGTTCGGCCCGGGCGTCCAGAGCGGCCGTCGGCTCGTCCACGATCAGGATGTGCCCGCGCCGGTAGGCGGCCCGCGCGATGCCGAGGCGCTGCCACTGACCGCCGGACAGCTCGTGCCCGCCGCTGAAGCTGCGCGCCAGCAGGGTCTCCAGGCCGTGCGGCAGATCCTCGACCACCTCCTGAGCGCCCGCCTCCGCGACCGACGCGGCCAGCCGCTCCTCGGTGAGCGGCGCCGACGAGCGGCCGACGGCCACATTGACCTTGGCGGTGAACGGCCAGCGCTTGAAGTCCTGGGCCACCATCGCGATGCGCTCGGCGAGCCGGTGCCGGTCGGCCCGCGCCGCGTCGACGCCGTCCCACAGGATGCGGCCCCGGTCCGGCTGGTACAGCCCCGCCAGCAGCTTGACCAGGGTGGTCTTGCCGGAACCGTTCTCGCCGACCAGGGCGACGATCCGGCCGAGGGGGAAGGAGAGGGTGACGTCGTCCAGGGCGGGGCGCGGCGCGGCACCCGGATCATCGGCCGGGTCGTCACTCGGATAGGTGAAGGTGACGTTCTCGAAGCGGATCTCCCGCGGATCCTCCGGCAGGAGGTCCCCGCCGACCGGGATCGCCCGCTCGGCCGCCTCCACGTACAGCCGCTCCAGATCGCCGACGAACAGCGCCTCCTCGTGCAGGGTGTTGATCTCCAGCACGAGTGTGTCGAGGCTCGACGAGCCGGTGCGGATCGCGATCACCGCCGTACCGGCCACCGACAGGGCCATCGCACCGCTCAGCAGCAGGACGCCCAGCGTGGCGTAGGTCGCGGCGGTCGCGAGGCCGGTCCAGGCCGCGGCGATCAGACCGGTACGGGCCGCGAGCCTCGCCAGCCGGGCCTGCTCCGCCTCCGCCGTCTCCGACATCGACCGGAAGTGCCGCAGCAGGAAGGGGCCGACCCCGTGCACCCGGATCTCCGGCGCCGCCTCCGGCTCGGTGAGCAGGCTGCTGATCAGGTGGCCCGCGCGGGCGTGCTGCACCCAGGTGTGGAACGACTCGTAGCGGCGCCGGGCGTTGGTCAGGGCGCCCCAGGCGCTCGGGATCGTCATCGTGACCAGCAGCGGGAGCAGGACCGGGTGCAGCACGGTCAGCACACCGGCCGCCGCGATCAGGGAGATCATCGCGTTCACCACGCGGGTGCCGTAGCTGATCATGCGACGGGCTGAGGAGGCGCCGTACTGCGCGGTGTCCAGCAGCTTGTGGAAGGCGTGGTCCTCGATGGCGGCGAGCTCGACGGCCGCCGCCCGCTCCAGGTACAGCTCGGTCGCCACCCGCTCGACCTTCGGTTCCAGGCGGCCCGTGGCGTGGGTCGACGCGGCGCGCAGCAGCGCGCCCACGAACATGACGGCGGCCATGGTGACCAGGGCGGGGGCGGCGCCGCGCAGCCGCTCCTCGATGGCGCCGGCGCCGATCAGCCGGCCCAGCACGCTGTTCACGGCCAGCAGGCTCACGGCCTGGGTCACGCCGACGCCCAGCTGGGCCAGCAGTACGGTCCGCGCGTCCCGGGCGTCCGCCTGCCGGGCCAGCCGCAGACTGGACGCGAGCATGCCCGGCAGGCGGGTCATCATGGCGCGGAAGTCCAGCTCCAGGAAGGCGTCCCGGTGCTGGTTCCAGCCCATGTCGTAGCGGAGCGGCCCTCCGAACAGCAGCCTCTCCGACTCGGACACCTCCGGCGCCGCCGCATCCCGTCGCTTCCTCACCACGATCCTCCCCGGAGCCGCCGACGAACGGCCACTATCGCGGGCCCCGACACCCGCCGGGCAGGGCGCGCGACGGGGCTCGGGAGGCATGGGGGAGTGTGCTGGGGGTGCGGTGCAGTGCGGCGAGGGGAGTGCGGGTCCCGGCGGAGCCGTATGCCGGGCAGAACAGGGGAGGGCGGGTTTCGTGCGGCGGCCCGAGCCGCGCAGCGGTCACGCGCTCAGCGGGCGGGACCATTCCGGGGTGGTCCCCGTCACCCGGCACAGGGCGAGGTACAGGGGTATGGGCGGGGTGTACGGCAGTGTCCCCTGGGGGCGGTGGATCAGCCGGGCGTTGTCGGGGAGCGCGGCTCCGGGGCTGTAGAGGGCCGGGGCGGGCCAGCTGAGGGCGTCGTCGGAGTCCGACGGAACGATCCACCACCAGTGCGTACCGTTGGCGTACACGCACCCCACCCGCGGCAGCCGGGGCGCGACCAGCGGCCCGAGCCCCGCCGGTACGGCCACCGCGTCACGGCCCAGCGGTGCCGTCATGCCCTCGGGCACCGGCAGCCTTCTGAGGCCGGTCCCGGACTCCGGCCGTCGGGTCCGCTGCAGGCGGACCAGGGTGTCGAGGCCGAGCGGATGCCCGGGGCCGGGAGCGGCGGTCACGCCTGCCCCCGCCCAGGGAGCGGGCGCCGGGCCTCCGGCACCGAGTACCGGGCCTCGGATGCCGAGTGCCGGGCCTCCGGTTGGGCCTCCTCGCCGGAACCCGGCGAAGGGCGGTGCACCGGATCACGCGGGGCACCGCGGGACGAGCCGCGCGTCGGACCCGGATCGGGACGGGCGCCCCAGCCGAGGTCGTTGCTGGGTTCGACGGTGTCCCCCGCGGTGTCGATCCGGCGCGGCAGCTCCGCCCAGACCAGCAGCCCGGGCCCGTGCTCCTGGGCTCCCCAGGCCTGGCACAGCGCTTCGACGAGGAGCAATCCCCTCCCGTGCTCCTCCTCGGGACGCTGCGGGGACGGATGCGGCTCGTCGGGCGCACAGCCCTCGTCGTGCACGGCTATGCGCACGGTGTCGTCGCGGTCGTGCAACTCGCACACCACACGCCTGCTCGCGGTGTGCACGATCGCGTTGGTGACCAGCTCGGATATGACGAGCAGCGCGGTGTCACAGGTGTCCGCGCAGACCGACCAGCCGGTCAGCCGGGCCCGCGCAAGGCGTCTGGCCTGGGCCGGAGAGCCCGGGTGAGCGGCCAGCTCGAACCGGAACCGGCGCTCGGCACCGCCCTCACCTGGGACGACTGCCGCGGCGGCGCCGAGACCAAGACGGTCCTCGACGGCGTCTGTTCCTAAGGGCGCGGACGGAATCACGCTTGCCACTATCGCCCCGCCGTGAACACTTGGCAAGTGTCACTCTGAAAAATGCAGAGTGCTGTGTGACGCGGTGAAGGGCCGTGGCACACTGCTCGCAACAGCATGTCGAGCGGCGCAAGTTGGGATCGGTGAGGATCCTGCGGACCGATCCGGCCCATGCGACCGAGATTGCCGAACAGGTGAATTCCGGCTGTTTCGGGCGCCCTGGAGCAGCTGGCCGTCCTGGTCGGTCCGTCAGATGACCGAGCGGGTCCCGCAATGGCGCCGCTGGACTGGCATGCCGGGTGACACCTGTAGGCGGCGCACCGGCGCGCCCGAGGTGGCCCGGTCGGGGAATTTCATGGAGGTGGGTGGAGCGTGAGCGAGCCGCGGTCCGCGCCGACGGTGGGCCAGGTGGTCCTCGGTCGGCGCCTCCTCGATCTGCGGGAACGCGCCGGACTCAAGCGGGAGGAGGCCGCCCGGGTGCTCCGCGTGGCGCCCGCCACCGTCCGCCGCATGGAGATGGCCGAGGTCGCCCTCAAGATCCCGTACCTCCAACTCCTCCTGAAGGCCTACGGAGTGGCCGACGACGAGGCCGACCTCTTCGTCCGGCTCGCCGAGGACGCCAACAAGCCGGGCTGGTGGCAGCGGTTCCACGACATCCTCCCCGGCTGGTTCTCCATGTACGTCAGCCTGGAGGGGGCGGCGAGCCTGATCCGTTCCTACGAGCCGCACTTCGTCCCCGGCCTGATGCAGACCGAGGACTACGCGCGCGGGGTGCTGCGGTCGGGTGCCGTCGGCCAGACCCGGCCCGAGGACCTCGAGGGGCACGTCGCCCTGCGCATGCAGCGCCAGGGCCTGCTCACCCGTCCCGACGCTCCCCGTTTCTGGGCGGTGCTGGACGAGACCGTGCTGCGCCGCCCGGTCGGCGGCCCGGAGGTGATGCGCGCGCAGATCGACCGACTGCTCGAGGTCACGAACCTGCCCAATGTGACGCTCCAGGTCGTCCCGTTCGCGAGCGGGCCGCACCCGGGGACGTACGGGCCTTTCGTGATCTTCCGATTCGCCATGCCCGAACTGCCGGACATGGTCTACAGCGAGTACCTGACCGGCGCCGTCTACCTGGACGCGCGCACCGAGGTGGCCACCCACCTGGAGGTCATGGACCGCATGGCGGCGCAGGCCGCTTCTGCACAACGCACGAAGGAGATCCTCCGGGATCTCCGCAAGGAGCTGTGAATGGATCGCACCAAACCCCAGTCCGGGCCGCGCAACCGCACGGGGCGGATCTACAACGGGATGCCTGCGAGGGAACTGGGCAGCGAGGGCTGGCACAAGCCGTGGAGCGGCGGCAACGGAGGCAACTGCCTGGAGGCGATGAAGCTGGCCGACGGCCGGATAGCCGTCCGCCAGTCGACCGACCCCGACGGACCGGCGCTGATCTACACCACCGACGAGATGACGGCCTTCATCGAGGGCGCCAAGGCGGGGGAGGCGGACTTCCTGCTCTCCTGAACCTGCTCTCTGACCCTGTTCTGCTGAAGCTGCTCTGCATCTGATTCAAGTGCTTTCTCTCGGTAATCAATTGATCTTTGACCGCGTTCGACGCTTATGGAGTGCCTCATGACTGGGCAGGACCGCACCGTGATCGACACCGGCAAGCCGCACCCGGCCCGCATGTACGACTGGTATCTCGGCGGCAAGGACAACTACCCCGTCGACGAGGAGATGGGCCGGCAGATGCTGGCCCTCGACCCCCGGGTGCCGGTGATGGCCCGGGTGAACCGCGCCTTCATGCACCGCGCCACCCGCTGGCTGGCCGAGCGCGGAGTACGGCAGTTCCTGGACATCGGCACGGGCATCCCGACCGAACCGAACCTGCACCAGATCGCCCAGGGCATCGCACCCGAGGCCCGGATCGTGTACTGCGACAACGACCCGATCGTGCTGGCCCACGCGGCGGCCCTGCTGCGCAGTACGCCCGAGGGCGCGACCGAGTACCTCCAGGCCGATGTGCGCGACCCGGCGGCGATCGTCGCCGGCGCGCGCGAGGTCCTGGACCTGGACCGCCCCGTCGCGCTGTCGCTCGTCGCCCTGCTCCACTTCGTCTCGGACGAGGACGGGGCGCACGAGCTGGTCGGCAGACTGCTGTCCGAACTGCCGTCCGGCAGCTACCTGATGATGACCCACGCCACCGCCGACTTCACCCCGGAGGAGTCGGCGGCGGCCACCGCGAAACTCAGGGCGGCCGGGGTCACGCTGGCGCTGCGCTCCCGGAAGGAGTTCGGCAGCTTCTTCGACGGCCTGGAACTCGTCGAGCCCGGGGTGTCGGTGGTCCACCACTGGCACCCGGAACTGGGCGAGCCGGTGCCGGGACAGGACGACGGGGTGATCCCGGGGTACGGGGCGCTGGGCCGCAAGCCGTAAGCGACCCTCCCCTCGCAAGTTCTCCGCCTCCTGCCCCTATACGACCATCGGACGGTCGTACGGTGATATCGGCGCCGGCAGCTGCGAACTGCCCGTGAGGTACCGGTCGACAGCTGCCGCCACCGCCCGCCCCTCCGCGATCGCCCACACGATCAGCGACTGCCCGCGCGCCGCGTCCCCCGCGGCGAACACCCCGGGCACGTTCGTCGCGAAGCCGGCGTCCCTGCTGATCGTCCCGCGCGGCTCCGTCGCCACCGCCAGCTGGTCGAGGAGGCCGTCCGCGCGGTCCGGCCCGGAGAAACCGAGCGCCAGCAGCACCATGTCCACGGGGAGCGTCCGCCCGCTCTCCGGCACCGGCCGGCGTGCCGCGTCCACCTCCACCAGGTGCAACGACCGCACGTGCCCGCTCCCGTCGCCCGCGAAGTGCAGCGTCGACGCCGCGAACAACCGCGCGTCCGCGTCAGCGGCGGGCGCCGTCTCCAGGTCCCGCGCCTCCTCGTGCGCCGCGGACAGCCGGTAGACCTTCGGATACGTCGGCCACGGCTCGGTGTCCTCGTCCCGCTCCGCACCCGGCTGCGCGTAGATGTCCAGCTGGGTCACCGAAGCGGCCCGCTCCCGCACCGCCGTCCCCAGACAGTCCGCCCCCGTGTCACCCCCGCCCACGATCACCACGTGCTTCCCGGCCGCCGACATCGGCGACTCGGCCAGATCCCCCTCACACACCCGGTTGGCCAGCGGCAGATACTCCATCGCCTGGTGTATCCCTGCCAACTCCCGACCCGGCACCTCGAGTTCCCGCCACGCCGTCGCACCGGTCGCGATCACCACCGCGTCGTACCGGGCCCGCAGCTCCGCCGCCCCCACGTCCCGTCCGACCGCCACCGACGTACGGAACTTCGTCCCCTCCGCCCGCATCTGGTCCAGCCGCCGCTCCAGATGGTGTTTCTCCATCTTGAACGCGGGGATGCCGTACCGCATCAGCCCACCGAGCCGGTCGTCCTTCTCGTACACGGCGACCGTGTGTCCGGCCCGGGTCAGCTGCTGCGCCGCCGCGAGCCCGGTCGGCCCCGACCCGATCACCGCCACCGTCCGCCCGGACAGCCGCTCCGGCGGCATCGGCGCGGTGAACCCCTCCGCCCAGGCCCGGTCGGCGATCGCGCACTCGACGTTCTTGATCGTGACGGCCGGCTGGTTGATCGCGAGCACACAGCCCGCCTCGCACGGCGCCGGGCACAACCGTCCGGTGAACTCGGGAAAGTTGTTCGTCGCGTGCAGCCGGTCGCTCGCCGCCCGCCAGTCCTCCCGCGACACCAGGTCGTTCCACTCCGGGATCAGATTGCCGAGCGGACACGCGTCGTGGCAGAACGGCACCCCGCAGTCCATGCAGCGGTCCGCCTGCCTGCTGATGATCGGCAGCAGGGCCCCGGGGACGTAGACCTCGTCCCAGTCGCGTACCCGCTCCTCGACCGGCCGCCGTCGCCACTCCTCGCGCTGCGTGGTCATGAACCCCTTGGGATCGGCCATGGTCGTCTTCCTCGCGTACGTTCACCCCAGGCCGTGCCTCGTCGGGCGGCACTCTTTCGGACACGATACGTCCGCCCGGAGCCGCCCGCGAAGTGGCGGCGGCGCCCTCCGCCAAGGTCTTCCCAGCAGGAAGCCAGCCGGGATCCAGCCGGGTGCCAGGCGGCGGCCGGGGACCGGCCGGCGGCCGGTCTCCTCCCACGTCGCCCTCAGGACAGGGCCAGCACGAACACGAGGGCCGCCGCGGCCGACGCGAGGGTGCGCAAGTGGTTCCAGAACGTCCACTCCCGCACGTACACCGGCCAGTAGGACGCGGCCTCCGGAGCACCCGGCTCCAGCTTGGCCAGCGCCTCGTTCCGGGGCACGTTCGCCACCACTGTCAGACCGTACGAGCCGAACAGATACAGCGCACTGCCGAGCAGCAGCACCACCTTCCCCTCGTCCGGCCACACCACGAAGGTCACCACCGCGATCATCGCGCTCACCACCGCCGACCCCGCGAACACCAGCATGAACGCCGGTGCCAGCGCGGACCGGTTGATCGCGTTCATGGCGGCGATCCCCTGGGCCGGCGGCAACGAGGCCAGCCCCCGCATCACGAAGGTCGAGAACCCGCAGAACACCCCCGCCACCAGACCGGTCCCCAGCACCCCCAGCAGCACCAGTACGTAATACGGCCCGTCGATCACGACCACCACATCCGCTCTCTCCCCGGAAACCTCCGCCACTCGGGTCAATGCCCACCGCACGCCCCCTCCCATGACTGTGACCGGCGGCCACGGACACACACGTCCGAAATCATCCGGTCAAGCGCACCTCCACCCCCGCCTCCCACGTCCGCAGCACCGTCTCCACCGCCCCCGCGATCCGCCGTCGCGCCTCGTACCGCGGAACCCCGCTCATCAGCAGCCGGTCGTACGGCGTGTCCACATGCCGCACCCCCGCCACCACCGCCGAGACAACCGCCCCCTCCGTCAGCGCCCGCCCGGCCGCGGTACGGCCCACCCGCCCGCTGCCCCGCACCGACGCATGGGCCGCGATCGCCAGGGCACGCTCCGCCGGACAGCCCGGGAACAGACGCCGGATCTCCGCCGCGAAGGCCTGCGTGAACCGCACGTCCCGCGCCGCCCGGAGCTTGGCGTCCCGTGCCCGCCGACGCCGCCGCGCCTCGGCGTCCGCCAGGCACCGCACCTCGGCCCGGGCCAGCGCGGCCTCCTCCACCAGGACGCCCTGCCGCTCGTACCGGGCCCTGCGCCGGTTGAACCGCACCACCACGGCCGACAGCGTGCTCTCCTCCCGCGACCGCCGGGTCAGCGCGGTGTCCCCGCGGGGCAGGAACACCAGGTGCCCGAGATCGGCGCACTCCAGGCAGCGCGGCGCCCCGTCCTCCAGCACCAGCAACGACAACGGTCCCCGCCGGCACGCCGCACACCGCCGGTGCCGCACCGGCTGCACGACCAGAAGCCCGCCGTGATGAGGGGGAGTCGCAAGACGCGTCATAAGCGGTTCTTTCCCCCGTTCCGGGCCCCGATCCCACGTCCTTCGCATCCCCTTCCGCAGGTCGGGCACCGCCCCGTCGGCGCACGGTGCCACCGCCTCGGTAGTTGAAGCGGTTGGCTGAAGGTGTCTCCCGGGAGAGGACCCCGGCATGCCCGGTGGTCCCGCCCGGCGAGGCATCATGGCCCCGTGCGACTGGAAGCGATCACCTGGGACCGGCTCGCCGAGCGCCTCGCCGAGCGGCTGGCCGACCTGACACCCGCCGACGGGGGCGCCTGGCCGCGCGTCGCCTTCGACGGCGCCCCGGCGGCCCGGCCCGGCGACCTCGCGCAGCGCGTCGGCGAGGCGCTGCGCGTCCGGGGGCGGCCGTCGCTCGTCGTGGGCGCCGAGGGCTTCCTGCGCCCCGCCTCACTGCGCCTGGAGCACGGCCGCCGGGACGCGGAGTCGTACTACGGCGGCTGGTTCGACACCAACGCCCTGTGGCGTGAGGTCTTCGGCCCGCTCGACCCCGGCGGCACCGGCCGCGTCCTGCCCGACCTCTGGGACCCCGCCACCGACCGGGCCACCCGCAGCCCCTACGTCTCCCTCCCGCCCGGCGGCCTCCTGCTGCTGCACGGACCGCTCCTGCTGCGGCACTGGTTCCCGTTCGACCTGACCGTCCACCTCCTGCTGACTCCCGGCGCCCTGCGCCGCCGTACCCCCGAGCCCGACCACTGGACGCTGCCCGCCTTCGAGCGCTACGCGGCCGAGACCGACCCCGCCGGCACGGCCGACGTCCTGGTCCGCGCCGACGACCCCCGCCATCCGGCGTGGAGCGGCTGAGCGTCCCGGCGAGCCCGCCCCGCCCCCGCACGGGGACGGCGGCCGCGGGTGTCAGAGCCAGCCGTTGCGCCTGAATCCCCGGTACAGCGCCAGACACGCCACGGATATCACCACGAGGACGAGCGGATAGCCGAACCGCCAGTGCAGCTCCGGCATGTGATCGAAGTTCATCCCGTACACGCCGCACACCATCGTCGGCACGGCGATCACCGCCGCCCACGCCGTGATCTTCCGCATGTCCTCGTTCTGCGCGACCGTCACCTGCGCCAGATGCGCCTGGAGGATGGAGTTGAGCAACTCGTCGAAGGACGCGATCTGCTCCTTCGCCCGCATCAGGTGGTCGAGCACGTCCCGGAAGTAGGTCTGTATCTCCGGCGGGATCACCCGGGCCGGCCGGGTGGTCAGCTCCTCCATCGGCCGGCCGAGCGGCACCACCGCCCGCTTCAGCTCCAGGAGTTCACGCTTCATCTGATAGATCCGCCCCGGGTCGGCCCGCGCACCGTCCGGCGCGAACACGTCCGCCTCGACCTGGTCGATGTCGGCCTGAACCGAGTCCGTGACGTTCAGGTAGTCGTCCACCACATGGTCCGCGATCGCGTGCAGCACCGCGGCCGGTCCCTTGGCCAACTGCCCCGGTGCGGCCTCCAACTCCTCCCGCAGCGGCCCCAGCGAGCCGTGCCTGCCGTGCCTGACCGTGATCACGAAGTCCTCGCCGACGAACACCATGATCTCGCCGGTGTTCACCACCTCGCTGGTCGCCGTCAGCTTCTCGTGCTCGACGTAGCAGACCGTCTTGAACACCGCGAACAGCGTCTCGCCGTACCGCTCCACCTTCGGGCGCTGATGGGCCTCGACCGCGTCCTCCACGGCCAGCGGGTGCAGGTCGAAGAGTTCCGCGATGCCCGCGAACTCGCTGTCCGTGGGCTCGTGCAGGCCCAGCCAGACGAACCCCTCACCCTTCTTGCGCACCCGCTCCACGGCCGAGTACAGATCGCTGCACTCCGGAACGCGCACGCCGTCCTCGTACGTCACGCAGTTGACCACCGAGGAGCCCAGCGGGGACCGCGCGTGATGGTTCAGGTCGACGCGGGGCCGCCGCCGGGCAAGTCGCGCCACCTTGCGCAGGCCGCCGGCCCTGCCCAGCCCCGTGACCTTCCGCAGATTCCCTGCCATCGTCATCCGGATCTCCTTGCGTGGATCCCCTCGCACAACCCTTCCGCGCCTTGCCGGGCAAGTCTGCCAGCCCGGTGTGAGACGCGGGTAAGCCTGTGGGAACAGCGGGTTCCGGTTGGTTCCCGGCTGTGGACGACCAGCAGCCCGGCGCTGGTTCCCGCCGCTCATCGGCTTGTTCCCGCGTCCGGCGGTCGCACTCACGCCGTACCGGGGCGCCGACCCTCCAGGACAAGCCGGGCAACTGGGATCATCGCTTCATGACACAAGCCGACGGGTACCTTCTCGACAACCGGCAGAGCGAGGCCGGACAGCGCTTCGACGCCTTCGCCCGCCTCTTCGACCCCACCACCTTCCGGCACCTCGAGGCATCCGGCCTCACCACGGGCTGGCGCTGCTGGGAGGTGGGGGCGGGCAGCACCTCCGTGGTGTCCTGGCTCGCCGCGAAGGTGGGACCGGCCGGCCAGGTCGTCGCCACCGACATCGACACCTCGCTGCTCACCGTGACCGCCCACCCGCCGGTCGAGGTCCGCACCCACGACGTCGGCGCCGACGAACCCCCGGGGGAGGGATTCGACCTGGTGCACGCCCGGCTGGTCCTGGTCCATGTGCCGGACCGGGAGCGGGCGTTGCGTTCCATGATCAAGGCTTTGCGCCCCGGCGGACGGCTGCTGATCGAGGACGCCGACCCCGCCCTCCAGCCCCTCACCTGCCCCTACGAGTACGGCCCCGAGCAGCAGCTCGCCAACCGCCTGCGCCAGGGCTTCCGCAAGCTCCTCGCCGAACGGGGCGCCGACCTGTCGTACGGCCGCAAGCTTCCGCGGCTGCTCCGCGAGGCCGGACTGCGCGACGTGGAGGCCGACGCCTACTTCCCGGTCGCCTCACCCGCCTGCACCGCGCTGGAGGCGGCCACGGTCCGGCAGATCCGCGACCGGCTCGTCACGGCCGGCCTCGCCACGGACGCGGACATCGACCGGCACCTGGCCAATGTGGAGGCGGGCGCCATGGATCTCGCCACGGCCCCGATGATCTCGGCCTGGGGCCGCAAGGAGTAGCCCCGGCGGCTGCGCCGCGTCAGCCGTGGGCCGGCGGTCTCGCCCCCACGCGACCCACCGCCCGCGCGCCCGCCCGGCAGCCCCGCGCCGCGGCCTCCTCGGCATCCGTGCCGGCGACCAGCGCGGCGAGGAAGGCTCCGGTGAAGGCGTCCCCGGCTCCCGTGGTGTCCCGGGGCGTCGCCGGTGCGGCCGGGATCCGTGCGACCACTCGGCCCGCCCGGGCCACCAGCGCGCCCTGGGCCCCCGCCTTGGCCACCACCAGCGGTACCTGGCGGCTCAACTCGGCGGCCGCGTCCGCCGGATCCGGCAGCCCCGTCAGCAGACAGGCCTCGTCCCGGCTCGGCAACAGGACGTCCACGCCCTCGACGAGCGCAGGGAAGCGGCCCGCTCCCAGCGCCACGAGGAACCCGGCCGACGCCGGATCCAGGCTCACCGGCACGCCACGTGCGCGTGCCGCCGCCAGGGCCACCGCCACCAGGGCCCGGCTCGGCGCCGAGAACAACAGGTAACCGGAGAGATGCAGCCGAACGACCCCGTCGAGCAGCGCGTCCGACCAGTCGGCCGGTTCCAGCCGCAGGGACGCCCCGCTGTCCGTGAGGAAGGTGCGCTCCGCCGAGGCACCGCCGTCCACCAGGCAGACCACAGTCCCCGTCGCGGCCTCGGGATCCACCACCAGCCGGGGTCGCACCCCCGAGGCGACCAGCTCCCGCTCGTGCCACTCGGCCGCGTCCGCGCCGACCCGCCCGAGCAGCCGTACGTCGGCACAGCCCTCGTGAGCGGCCCAGCAGGCGACGTTGGCGCCGGCGCCGCCGGGCAGCGTCCGGATCACGGCGGCCGTGTCGGTGCCCGCCGCGAGCGGCCCCCGGTGCCGAGCGACGACATCGGTGACCACGTCCCCGACGACGAGCAGCGCGCCACCCCCGCCCCCGCCCGGTGCCCCCTTCGCGCACGGTGCCGCCCCCTGCCCCGCTGCCCGGCCCGCTGTCTCCACGACGCCCCGCGTGAGCCGCAGGCTCGCTGCCGCACCCGTGCTCGGCGGCTCCTCCCTCTCCGTGGTCACCCCCGGGCCCACGCCGAGGCGATCCGGGCCGCCAATCTGACGTTGCCGCGCACGGCCGCCAGGTTGGCCTCCAGCGAGGCCCCGTCCGTGTGCCGGACCAGGTAGCCCAGCAGGAACGGGGTGACCGCCTGCCCGGTGATCCCCTCCGCGTCGCACGCGTGCAGTGCGTCGGCGAGCACACGCGCGTGCAGCGCCGGATCGAGCTGCTCGGCCTCCGGCACGGGGTTGGCGACGATCAGGGCCGTGTCCGCCGCGGCGAGCGTGTCCTGGGCCCGCATGACGTCCGCGACCTGCTCCGGGGTCCGGAGGGTCCAGTCGACCGGGTGCCCGGAGTCGGACAGGTAGAAGCCGGGGAAGCGGTCCGTGCCGTAGCCGGCCACCGCCACGCCCAGGGTCTCCAGGCGCTGGAGGGTCGCCGGCACGTCCAGGATCGACTTCACGCCGGCGCACACCACCGTGATCCGGGTGCGGGCCAGCAGCCCCAGGTCGGCCGACTCGTCCTGGGTCGCCGTCCACTCCCGGTGCACCCCGCCGAGCCCTCCCGTGGCGAACACCCGGATGCCGGCCAGCGACGCCAGCTGCGCCGTCGCCGACACGGTGGTCGCCCCGCTCGCCTCCGCCGCCACGGCGAACGGCAGATCACGGTGGCCCAGCTTGCGGATCCCGTCCCCGCTCGCCACGCGTTCCAACTGGTCCTTGGCCAGGCCGACACGGGGCCGCCCGTCGAGCACCGCGATGGTCGCGGGCACCGCGCCCGCCCGCCGTACCTCGTCCTCCAGCTCCAGCGCCACCTGGAGGTTGCGCGGGCGCGGCAGCCCGTGCGCGATGATCGTGGACTCCAGAGCCACCACCGCCCGGCCCGCGTCGAGCGCCTCCCGGACCTCTTCCGACACCACCAGCACCACGCGCCCGCCTCCTGTCCGTCGGTCTTCCCTCATCTCTGGCGGGCGGCACACCCCGCTAAACGCTTGCGGCCCGCGCAGGACACCACCAGCCTGGACCGCGTGACGAATCACCCAGTGCGTCTGGACCATGTCGTCCTGTGGGTCGCCGACCCGGTCGCCGCGGCCGCCTTCTACGAGAGGACGGTCGGCCTGCAACCGCTGAGGGTCGCCGAGTTCGCCGCGGGCGAGGTGTCCTTCCCCTCCCTGCGGGTCGACGAGGGGAGCATCATCGACCTCGCACCGCTCTCCCTCGCCGACCGCATGCCCGCGCTCCCCGGCTCCGCCGACAGCGCGGGCCACCCCGTGAACCACATCTGCCTGGCTCTGCCGTCCGACGCCTTCGACGCCCTGCGCACCCGCCTGGGCGAGCACGCCGTCCCCATGACCGACATCGGACACGACTCCTACGGCGCCCGCGGGAAGGCCCCGCGGAACTTCTACTTCCGTGATCCGGACGGCAACGTCGTCGAGGCACGCCACTACACCTGACCGCCCCCGCCGCCGAAGCGCCTCAGAACAACGGTTCCGGCAGCACACCCTCCAGGGCGAGCAGCTTCCGCTTGGTCTCCAGACCACCCCCGAACCCGCCGATGCCGCCGTCGCTCTCCACCACCCGATGACACGGCACCACCACCGGCAGCGGATTGGCCCCCATCGCCGCGCCCACCGCCTGCGCCCCGCCCGGCTGCCCGACCCGGCCGGCCAGGTCGCCGTATCCGACGACCGTGCCGTACGGGACACCTGCGGCCAGCTCGCGCAGCACCTGGCGGTTGAAGCCGGAGACCAGCGACCAGTCCAGCGGCAGGTCGAAGGCCCGCCGGCCGCCCGCGAAGTACGCCCGCAGCTGGCGTATCGCCTCGGCCAGCACCGGCGCCCCGGGTTCCTCGACCGGCTCGGTGCCCAGCCGGGCCGTCAGCCGCTCCAGAGTCCGCTCGCGCACCGCGTCCGTGGCATGGAACACCACGTTGACCAGGCCCTCGCGGGTCGCCGCGAGCAGCAGCGGACCGATGCCGGTGTCCACGACGGACCACACCACCCGCTGCTCGCACTGCCCTTCGCTGTCCATGAGCCCCACCGTACGGCCCGTCACTGACAACGCCCGCTCGTCCGGCCCGGGTCAGCTCGCACGCAGCGCGGCCCGCACCACGTCCGGCTTGTTGCTGATGACCCCGTCGACGCCGTACCCGACGGCCTTCCACGCCGTGACCGCGTCGTTCACCGTCCAGGTGAAGACGCGCAGCGGCCGGCCGTGCGGTCCGTCGACGGAGTGCACCGTGCGCACGTAACCGGCGGAGATCGACCCCACCGACGGGTTGATCAGATCGGCGAAGCCCGCGTACCGCGGCAGCGCCGCGACGGACGGTGTGCCGAGGTAGCCGGTGGTCACGGCCGGCCGCAGCCGGTGCACGGTCCGCAGGCTGTCCGCGCTGAAGCTCTGCACCACGAGCCGCCCGAGGTGGCGGCGGTCCAGCCACCCCTCGTTGCCCAGCTGCTTGAGGATCTGCTGCTCGATGCCCGGGTACAGCTCGGGGTTCTTGATCTCCAGGAGCAGCTTCTCGTGGTTGTGCTCGACTTCGCGCATGTACTGCGCCAGCGTGGGCACGCGCGTGCCCGTGTACGAACGGGAGAACCAACTGCCCGCGTCCAGCCGGGCGATCTCGGCCGCCGTGAAGTCCTTCACCTTCCAGGGAGCCCGGCCGGGGAAGACCTGTGCGACGTTCGTGGTGCGCAGGAGACTGTCGTCGTGGATGACGACGAGCCGGCCGTCCCTGGTGCGCTGGACGTCGTTCTCGACCCAGGTGAAGCCCAGTGCGGCCGCCTTGTCGATGGCGGCCAGAGTGTTCTCGGGTGCGTAGGCGCTGGCGCCCCGGTGGGCCAGCACCGTGGGTCCCCCTGCGTCGCCGGCCCGGGCGGCGGGGACGGGACTCAGCAGGGCGGCCGTTCCCAGGAGCGCGGTGGTCGTGGCGGCAACTGCGCGCGCGTGCATGCGTACACCTCACGTCGGACGAACACGGACAGCACAAGACTGACAGCAGTGAGTCATCAGCGGTCGGGTACGGGACGACCACAGACCGAACGGAGTCGGCCAAGCCCGCTCACCGTTGCCGCACAAGTGAGGCAAGGCCGTGTTTCTTTGCCGGAAAATCGTTCGACCTTTCCGGGCCGGGTCATACTCTCTGCGTCAACCCTGACCGCCCGGGCGGTCCTGGGACGGGGGCGCATTTCAAATATTCCGGGACGCAAAGGGTGAAGGGCAGCCACGCATGCAGGGCACGGTCGACGGATTCAGCTATGGGGTCGTCACCCCGCTGGTGGCCTATCTGATGGCCTGCCTCGGCGGCGCCCTGGGGCTGCGCTGCACGACCCGGGCGATGCTGGTGACCCACGCCTGGCGGCCCGCCTGGCTCGCGCTCGGCTCCGCGGCGATCGGCTCGGGCATCTGGACCATGCACTTCGTCGCCATGATGGGGTTCAGCGTCAAGGAGACGCCGATCCACTACGACAAACCGATCACCTATGCGAGTCTCGGCCTCGCCATCGTCATGGTGGGCGTCGGGATCTTCATAGTCGGCTACCGGGGCGCCACCGGCACCGCACTCTTCACCGGCGGCACGATCACCGGACTGGGCATCGCCTCGATGCACTACCTCGGCATGGCCGGCCTGCGCCTGAACGGCACCCTGCAGTACAACACCGCCACCGTGGCCGCGTCGGTGGTGATAGGGGTGGTGGCCGCCACCTCGGCCCTGTGGGCTGCCGGGCAGATCCGCGGCTTCCTGTGGAGCGTCGGCGCCAGCCTGGTCATGGGACTCGCCGTCAGCGGCATGCACTACACCGGCATGGCCGCCCTCTCCGTCCACCTCCACCATGCCGGAGTGACGTCCCCCGGCGACTCGCCCGCCTCCCTGCTCGCGCCCATGCTGATCGGCCCGCTGACCTTCCTCTGCCTCGCAGCCGTCGTCGTGATCTTCGATCCGCTGCTGGTCATGGGCAAGCCCGACCGGCGCCGCGTGGAGCACAAGCCGGGTGTCCCGGCGGCCGAGGTCACCCACCACCCGGGCCGTAGCCGGTCCCTCCGCGTCGTCCGCCGGCCCAGCACCCAGGAACACAGCGCGCGCGCTCCGCAGAACCGCTGATCAGAACCGGTTGTCAGTGCGGGGTCGTACGGTGGAACCCATGCGGCCCGTTTCCCACATCGAACGCACGGTGGCGCCCATCGAGGTCGTCAGCCCGTACCAGCCCAGCGGCGACCAGCCAGCGGCCATCGCCGAGCTGGCCAGGCGCGTCGGCTCCGGCGAGAAGGACGTCGTCCTCCTCGGCGCGACCGGCACCGGCAAGTCCGCCACCACCGCGTGGATGATCGAGAAGCTCCAGCGTCCCACCCTGGTGATGGCGCCGAACAAGACGCTGGCCGCGCAGCTGGCCAACGAGTTCCGAGAGCTCCTCCCCAACAACGCGGTCGAGTACTTCGTCTCGTACTACGACTACTACCAGCCCGAGGCGTACGTCCCGCAGTCCGACACGTACATCGAGAAGGACTCCTCGATCAACGAGGAGGTCGAGCGGCTGCGCCACTCCGCCACCAACTCGCTGCTCACCCGCCGTGACGTCGTCGTGGTCGCCTCGGTCTCCTGCATCTACGGCCTCGGCACCCCGCAGGAGTACGTCGACCGGATGGTCCCGCTGCGGGTCGGCGACGAGATCGACCGGGACGACCTGCTGCGCCGCTTCGTCGACATCCAGTACACGCGCAACGACATGGCGTTCAGCCGCGGCACCTTCCGCGTCCGCGGCGACACCATCGAGATCTTCCCGGTGTACGAGGAGCTCGCCGTCCGCATCGAGATGTTCGGCGACGAGATCGAGGCGCTGTCCACCCTCCACCCGGTCACCGGCGAGATCATCAGCGACGACCGGCAGCTGTACGTCTTCCCGGCCTCCCACTACGTCGCGGGTCCCGAGCGCATGGAGCGGGCCGTCAACGACATCGAGAAGGAGTTGGGGGAACGCCTGGCCGAGCTGGAGAAGCAGGGCAAGCTGCTGGAGGCCCAGCGGCTGCGGATGCGCACCACGTACGACATCGAGATGCTCCGCCAGATCGGCACCTGCTCCGGCGTGGAGAACTACTCGATGCACTTCGACGGCCGTGCGCCCGGCTCCCCGCCCAACACCCTGCTCGACTATTTCCCGGACGACTTCCTGCTCGTCATCGACGAGTCGCATGTCACCGTTCCGCAGATCGGCGCCATGTACGAGGGCGACGCCTCCCGCAAGCGGACCCTCGTGGAGCACGGTTTCCGGCTGCCCTCGGCCCTGGACAACCGGCCCCTGAAGTGGGAGGAGTTCCAGGAGAGGATCGGGCAGGCCGTGTATCTGTCGGCGACCCCCGGCCCCTACGAGCTCTCCCGCGGGGACGGCGTCGTCGAGCAGATCATCCGTCCCACCGGCCTCGTCGACCCCGAGGTCGTCGTCAAGCCCACCGAGGGCCAGATCGACGACCTGGTGCACGAGATCCGCAAGCGCACCGAGAAGGACGAGCGCGTCCTGGTCACCACGCTCACCAAGAAGATGGCCGAGGATCTCACCGACTACTTCCTGGAGCTCGACATCCAGGTGCGCTACCTGCACAGCGACGTCGACACCCTGCGCCGCGTCGAGTTGCTGCGCGAACTGCGGTCCGGCGAGTTCGACGTCCTGGTCGGCATCAACCTCCTCCGTGAGGGCCTCGACCTGCCCGAGGTGTCCCTGGTGGCGATCCTCGACGCCGACAAGGAGGGCTTCCTGCGCTCCGGCACCTCGCTGATCCAGACCATCGGCCGTGCGGCGCGCAATGTCTCCGGCGAGGTCCACATGTACGCCGACAAGATCACCCCGGCGATGGAGAAGGCCATCGACGAGACCAACCGGCGCCGGGAGAAGCAGGTCGCGTACAACAAGGCCAACGGCATCGATCCGCAGCCGCTGCGCAAGAAGATCAACGACATCGTGGCGCAGATCGCCCGCGAAGAGGTCGACACCGAACAGCTGCTGGGCTCGGGCTACCGCAAGCTGAAGGACGGCAAGGGGGCCAAGGCGCCCGTCCCGGCCCTGGGTGACAAGGCGGCCAAGGGCGCGAAGGCGGGGAAGTCGGCCAAGGGCAAGGCCAGGGAGACGGTGCCCACCGACCGTCCCGCGGCCGAACTCGCCGAGCAGATCGAGCAGATGACGGAGCGGATGCGTGCCGCCGCGGCCGATCTGCAGTTCGAGATCGCGGCCCGGCTGCGCGACGAGGTGTCCGAGATGAAGAAGGAGCTGCGCCAGATGAAGGAGGCGGGCCTGGCCTGATCCCGCAGCCGCCACCGGACCCCGGCAAGGCGCGAAGTGTTGCAACACCGACACAAACCGCGGGCCGGGGTTCGGCACTGTCAGCACCGCTGCATAGGGTTTTGGACAGCCGCGCACGCCGCGGCGACCGGGGACATCCGACGAGGGGAACGCAGCCGTGACCGTCAACATGACCAAGGGTCAGGCCATCAGCCTGGAGAAGAAGGACGGGGGCTCCCTGAGCGCGGTCCGCATGGGCCTTGGCTGGAAGGCGGCGCCCCGCCGCGGGCTGTTCGGCTCGCGTACCCGTGAGATCGACCTGGACGCCTCGGCGGTGCTGTTCGCCGACAAGCAGCCCGTCGACGTGGTGTTCTTCCGACACCTGGTGAGCGACGACGGCTCCGTCCGCCACACGGGGGACAACCTCGTCGGAGGTGCCGGCCAGGGCGGCGACGACGAGGCGATCCTCGTCGACCTCGCTCGCGTCCCGGTCCACGTCGACCAGATCGTCTTCACCGTCAACTCGTTCACCGGCCAGACCTTCCAGGAGGTGCAGAACGCCTTCTGCCGGCTCGTCGACGAGACCAACGGCCAGGAACTCGCCCGTTACACGCTCGACGGCGGCGGCGAGTACACCGCCCAGATCATGGCGAAGGTGCACCGGTCCGGTTCGGGCTGGACCATGACCGCCCTCGGCGTCCCGGCCAGGGGCCGCACCTTCCAGGACCTGGTGCCCACGATCCTGCCGGTCCTCTAGGGCGTGTTGCGGCGCACGACGACACGACACACAGGGGGACATGGGCAATGGCGGCCGAGCTGGTGCGCGGGCAGAACCATCCGCTCTCGCGGATCCGGATCGAGATCCGGATCTCGGCCGGTGTGCCCGTGGTCGCCGGAGCCACCCTCGCCGACGAGAGCGGACGGGTGCGGGGCGCCGACCGGGTGGTCCATCCGGGCGCGCCCAGCCTGCCCGGACTCGAGGTCTCCCGGCAGGCGGCCGCGGAACACCGGATCGCCGTCGACCTCGACGCCATGCCCGAGGCCGTGCACCGGCTCAGTGTCCTGATCGCCCTGCCCGCGACAGCCGGCGGTCCGCCCAGCTTCGGCGCCGTCGCCGCTCCCCGAGCCTCGGTCACCGGCCTCGACGGCACCGAGATCGCCGCGTATACCCTCGTCGGCCTGGACGCCGAGTCGGCCGTGGTGGCTCTTGAGGTCTACCGGCGGCAGGGCGCCTGGAAGGTCCGCGCGGTGGGCCAGGGCTACGCGGACGGTCTCACCGCGCTCCTCACCGACCAGGGGGTGCCCCGGGCCGCCGAGCTCGCCCGCGGGATCGAGGAAGCGGTGGCGCACGGCATGGCCCGCTCGATCCCGGTGCGTACGACAGACACCGACCGGTCCCGCCGCACAGCCGCCTCCGTCGCCGGCCCCGACCTGCCGGACGTCGGCGCCGGATCTCCGTACGACCCTCAAGCCTCTGGTGCCGACAGCAGTCGACCGGCCCCCTTCGACGGAGTGAACGGGACGCAGCCGCCGCCTGGCGGCCGGTCCCCGGTCGCCGACGACCCCGGCGGTACCACTCAGTCCGCCACTCCGAGCACCGGTGGCGCCGTCGACTACACGCACCCCGGGCGCCGCGGGGCTCCCCGGCCCGCGGCACCGGAAGCTCCGGTCCCGGCGGACGGCCCCGCGCCGCCCGTCGCCGGTGACGCGGTGGGCTGGTCCATGGACGAGCGCCTCTACAACCAGGTCTGGGGCATGTTCGAGGACCTGGCCCGATCCACCGCCGCCTACCGCAGCGCCGTCGACTTCGCCGAGTCGCGCCTGGAGAGGGAGCTGGACCAGGCTCTTTCCGATCCGCGCAGCCGCCTGGGCTCCGTGGGCGGTGCCGCGCGGGAGGCGGCCCGGGCCCGCCAGGAGGAGCTGGTCGAACAGGCACGGGCGGTCCTCGACCGCGACGTCGCCCAGCTCACTGCCGAGTCCGAGGTCGTCGAGCCCGCGCTGCCTCCGGCGTACGCCCGCTGGGACAACCCCGTCTGGCACGGCTACCGGGTGCCGACCGAGCCGCCCATGGCCGTCCGGCTGGGCGACCTCCACCTCCCGGAGAGCACCTCGCTGCGCATTCCGTTGCTGGTCAGGCTGCCGCTGGAACGGGGGCTGTGGATCGACAGCGGCTCCCTGGACGGATCCGGGCCGGACCCCGGTGAGCTGCGGCACCTGGCCGTACAGACGGCGGTGGCGCTCGCGGCCCGGCTGCTCGCCGTTCATCCGGCGGGGGAGTTCGGGGTGCAAGTGATCGATCCGGCCGGTTCCGGCGCGTCCGCGCTCGCGCCGCTGACCGGGACCGGCGGGCTGACGGCACCGCCTGCGAGAGGCGCCGCCGGTGTGGCGGGCACGCTGGGGCGGCTCACCGAGCGTGTCGACCTGGTGCAGATGGCGGTGCGCGGCGGCGCGCCGGACGCGCTGCCGCCCGGTCTGGACACCTCGCGTCAGCTGCTGATCGTCCACGACTTCCCGCACGGCTTCGACGACCGGGGCGTCAACCAGCTCCGTTACCTCGCGGACGAGGGCCCGGGCGTCGGCGTCCACCTCCTGCTGGTCGCCGACCGCGAGGACGCGGCCGCCTACGGTCCGTTGCTCGATCCGCTCTGGCGTTCACTGATGCGACTCACCCCGGCACCGGACGATCACCTGGCCGATCCGTGGGTGGGGCATGCCTGGACGTACGAACCCTGCCTCGCGCCGACCGGCAGCCAGGTGCTCCAGCAGGTGCTCACCCAGGTCGCGTCGGCTCGAACCAAGGGTATGTAAAGTTGCCTGACCAGGGAATTTGATCCTTCTTTTGCCAATCACTTTACCTTTCCTTGGTGATTGAGGTACTGTTTTCCTCACGGAGGGGAGTACTCCCTGTCTGCTGCGGCGTACCCGTCAATACGGATCCGACCGGATCCCGGGGCGTCGGCCCGTCTCGGGTGGAAGAGACCTCCGGCAGCGATGACGCTGGCACTTTGCCCGTTCACGAACCGGAGGCGCAGTGGATGTGTCCGTGACCCTGTGGGTCCTCACCGTCCTGGGGTTGGCCGCCCTGATCGCGGTCGACTTCTTCATCGGCCGTAAACCGCACGACGTGTCCATCAAGGAAGCCGGGATCTGGACCGTCGTCTGGATCGCCCTGGCCGGACTCTTCGGCCTCGGCCTGCTCCTGTTCTCCGGCGGCCGCCCCGCAGGAGAGTTCTTCGCCGGCTTCATCACCGAGAAGTCGTTGAGCGTCGACAACCTCTTCGTCTTCGTCCTGATCATCCGGTGGCCGGGGCGGACTGCGAGGCCTTCCACGTGCCAGTTCCGGATCATGGTCTCCC